>DASXFZ010000054.1 GCA_036489315.1 Candidatus Cybelea sp. | reverse complement strand
GCAACTCGAGCGGGAAATCCGCGCCTACGTCCGACAACGTAACAAGAACCCCAAACCGTTCGTGTGGACCGCTACCGCCGACATGATCCTGGATAAAGTGGTAAAGGTTTGCGAACGAACTTCTAACTCACTACACTAGTCTCTCTTGACTTAGGAAGTTACTACCAAAACTCTCAGCTCTGGGTGTACAAGGGTTGCAACCCCAACTGCGCGCTCGTCGGCGGCCCCTTCCCCCTGCACGGACGGGAAGTCTATGGGGGCCTGAACCAGAAGGCTGACGCGTATGGCGTGACGGAATATAGCGGGGCCTCCTACCCTTACACGCTGACCGATATTTCTAAATATAGCCCAAAACACGTCACTTACAAGTACAGCTTTCGCAACTTTTTGGGAGGCGACAGCCCGGAGGGCTTTGCTTTTAGCCCCTCCCCAAAGCGGTGACAACAAACTGGCGCCGGTTCTGGCACTCTTTTGTGGGAGCTCACCTTTCTGGAGTTGACCGCAACACCGCAAGGCAAAAGAGACCTCGTCTTTGCCCTGTAGTCGAGTTGGCGGCTCAGGCGCCGATCACGGCGCACTGCCTGCGCGACGCACAGGCATCGGTGCTGGCAAAAAATGCGTGCCGCCCGAAGACACGAAATTTGGGATGGCCGGGGGTCGAACCCGGACGCTCTTTCGAGCAACGGATTTTAAGTCCGTAGTGTCTGCCTATTCCACCACCATCCCACGGCGGAGCGGCTTATTGCTGGTAGTGCTCGACGATCTCGCCGCTGCGCATGTCTGCCACGTCCGGATCCTGTCCCGCGTGGCGGCGGGCACGACGCTGACGTAACAAATCCCAGTACTGATCGAGCCGCACGGAGATCTCATCAAGGCGCGCGCGGTCGGTCTCGGAGAGATGACCGTTCTCGCCGTGCTCGAGCAGGCGATGCTCCTCGGCCACCAGGCTTTCGATGTGTTCGTTAATTTGCGGATCGTTCACGAGCGGAATCCTCTTCGGGTTTTCGGTGCTGCGGGAGCGGCGTGATGTTGTCCTGCATCGCGCTCCTGAAGCAGCACGCCGAGCAGCAAGTCGGCGGTCGTTGCGACGGCCGTCTCGCACTTGACCAGCTCCATGGCCGTTTCGAGCACGATGATGCCGGCCGGCAGAATATCGGCACGCTGCGGCTTCATTCCGACGACCTGCCTGCGCTCCTCGAGCGGCATCTTCAGCAGCAACCCGAGCACGCGCTGCAAAGCCGTGCGGTCGAGCGGAAAAGACTGCAGCAGGCTTCGTTTGCCGCGCACGATGGCCGCAACCGTCGTCGCGCTTCCACCGACAAAGGCAAGTCTCTCGATCTCGGCTTGCTCGGCGAGCGGCTGCAGCGCTTTGCGCGCCAGCTCGCGCGCGCGCTCGACGCTGCCTTCGTCTGCAACGCCGCCGGCGCCGCGCAGCTCGGGGACCTCTTCGGTTAAACGCACCGCGCCGATCTCGCACGAGATCACCGCTTCGGGTTGCGTCGACGTGCCGACGGCATACTCCGTGCTGCCGCCGCCGCAATCGACGACGCCGACGCGTTCGCCGCGCAGCGTGCCGAAGGCGCTCAAGGCTCCGCGATACGACGCGATCGCCTCTTCTTCACCCGAGAGAACGCGAAGCGGCACGCCCAGCATGCCCTGCACGCGCTGCGCGAAATCTTCGCCGTTGTCGGCGCGGCGCAGCGCGCTGGTCGAAATCGCAAAGAGCCGGACGTAGTGCCCGCGGATCGCGCGCTGGAACTGGGCGATCGCGTCGAGCGTGCGCGCCATCGCCTCGTCGGCGAGATGGCCGCGTTCGCCCAAGCCTTCGCCGATGCGCGTGCCCGTCGACCGCACGACCTCGATGCGCGGATTCTCCGGCTCGACGTCGGCCAGCAGCAGGCGCGTCGAGTTGGTGCCGATCGAGATCACGGCGTAGCGTTTGCTCATTGAAGAAGCGTTCTCGAGCTAGGCTTCGTGCCGAGTCGCAAAGAGCGCGGCGCGGCGCTTCTTGCGCAAGAAGTGCCGCTCGGCGGCGGGAATCGCATCGGCCGGCTCCCATTCTTCGGTGCTCTTGAGGTACGAAGCGATCTGCTCGTCGAGCTCCTCATCGCGAATCTGCGGCGCGAGCGAGACGGCGCAGCGGCGGCCCTCCCGCCGAACCTCGAATGCCAGGCGCTTGCGCCGCAGCAGCGAGCGCTGGTACTGCTCCTGATGCGACTGGACGTCGGCGGTGCTGGCACTGGCGAGATCGCCGCCGTCGAGCCGGACCAGCGCGCCGTAGGCGTTGAGGTTGATCACGATGCCGTTGGCAGTATCGTTCACGGAGTCGCGGCCGGAGCCGGCGCAGGCGAGATAAAGACCATTGCCTCATTGGGCCGCACCAGGCGCAGGCGGTCGTGGATTTCGGGGACGGCGCCTTCGGGATCACGCAGGCGGCGCAGCTCGCGCTGCTGCTCGTCTCGCTGCCGTTCGAGGGCGGCGATATCGGTCTGGAGCGACGAAAGCTGATGCGCCGCGGCGACGTTTTGGCCGATTGCCCGAACGAACTGCACGACGATGAGAGACGCTACCAATAGAACAACCGCCGCGGTGATGGCGCGACCGGCGGCGACGAGCACGGGACGAACGCGTGTCAGCGCGCCGTTCGTGCGGGCTCTAAGCTTTCTGCCTGCCATTCACCAAGTCGGCGATACTTTCGATACCGCTGCTCCAAGAGCACTTCCCCAGACAAGCCGGTCAAGTGCTGCAAAGCTGCATCCACGGCATCGAGCGTTCGCGTCACGACATCCTGCGCGTTCCGATGCGCCCCGCCCAGCGGCTCGGGGAGTATTTCATCCACGATGCCGAAGTGCTCCAAGTCATTGGCGGTTAACTTCAACCGCGCCGCCGCTTCTTCCGCTTTGCTCGCATCCGACCAAAGAATCGCCGCGCAGCCTTCCGGCGAGGCGACCGAGTACGTGCTGTGTTCGAGCATCATCACGCGATCGGCAATTGCGAGCGCCAGCGCGCCGCCGGAGCCGCCTTCACCGATTACCGTCGCGACGATCGGCACGGGTACGGCCGAAAACACTTGCAGGCAGACGGCGATCGCCTCCGACTGCGCGTGCTCCTCGGAGGTGATTCCCGGATCGGCGCCCTTCGTGTCGACGAACGTCACGATCGGCAGACGCAGGCGCCCGGCAAGCTTCGCCAGGCGGGTCGCTTTGCGGTATCCCTCGGGTGCCGGCATGCCGAAATTCCGCCGCAGATTTTCCTTCGTGTCACGTCCCCGCTGCTGACCCATCAGCATGACCGCACGGCCTCGCAGCAGTGCGAATCCGCCGACGATCGAGGGATCGTCGCGAAAGTGGCGATCGCCATGCAGCTCGTCGAACCGGTCGAAGCGCGCGATGTAGTCGAGCGAGGTCGGGCGGTTGGGATGGCGCGCCATGTGCACCTTCTCCCAGGGCGTGAGCGTCCCGAAGCGCTCGCGGAGGATCTCCTGGTACTTTTGCTCGAGGGCGCCGATTTCGCTGGACATGTCCAGCGGCTGCGCGGCCGAGGCTTCGCGCAGCTCCGAGAGGCGCCGCTCCAGCTCGACGAGACTCCTTTCGCGCTCGACGATCAGATTGTTACTCATGCCCGGCGTACTCCAGCAGGCGCACCAGCGTCCCTTTGAGACTGCGCCGGTCGACGACCATATCGATTGCGCCTTTTTCGAGGAGAAACTCGGCGGTCTGAAACTGGTCGGGGAGCCGCTGGCGGATCGTCTGCTCGATCACGCGGCGCCCCGCGAAGCCGATCATTGCCTTCGATTCCGCGACGATGACGTCGGCCTGAAACGCGAACGAGGCGGAGACGCCGCCGCTGGTCGGATCCGTCAAGACCACAACAAAGAAATTCCCCTCGTCCATGAAGCGCGAAACGGCGGCCGTCGTCTTGGCCATCTGCATCAGCGCGAGCATGCCCTCTTCCATCCGGGCGCCGCCCGAGGCCGAGAAGATAATGCAGGGAACGCGCCGGCGCCGCGCCTCTTCCAGCAGCAGCGTGATGCGTTCGCCGGTGACCTGCCCCATCGTGCCGCCGCGAAAGTGAAAGTCCATGATCGCGAGGGCCACTCGCCGGCCGCCAATCGAGGCGAAGCCGCAGACGACCGATTCGGAGATGCCGCTGCGTTCGCGATCGGTGCCGAGCTTGGCGGGATAGGTGCGCTTGTCGGTCCAGCCCAACGGGTCTTGCGGCAGTATCTCGCCGCCAATTTCGGTAAATTCGCCGTTGTCGGCGACCGAGGCGATACGATCGTAGGCGTGCATCCGGAAGTGGTAGCCGCAGCGCGTGCAGACGAAAAGATTCGCGGCGAGATCGCGCCGGTAGAGGACCTCGCCGCACTTTTGGCACTTGCTCCACATCGCCGCTTCGGCCGCCTCGGGCTCCTTCGCCCGGCGAGCCGTGAGCCAGTCAGGCCTTGGCACTCGAGCTCCGCTCCTTCGCGGGCTTCGGGAGGAGCCAGGCCGCGTAGAGCCGGCGCAGCTGCCGAAGATAATTGAAGATCTCGCGCTCGTTGAGCTTCGACTGGCCGGCGACGCGGTCGGTGAAGACGTAGGGAATCTCGACGGCCTTTCCGTAGCGCGCTTTCGCGATCACCTCGAGGCCGATCTTGAAGCCGATCGGATCGAGCTGCACGCCGTCGAGCGCCTCGCGGCGGACGAGAAAGAAGCCGCTCGTCACGTCCTTTACGCTGGTCAGCGGACGCGCGAGCCAACAGGCGACGCGCGAGGTGATGATGCGCCGCATCGGCCAGTTTTCGATCCCGCCGCCGGCGACGTAGCGGCTCCCGACGGCCAAGCCGTACTCGCCGGAGGCAAGCGCCGCGGCCATTTTCGGGAGCGCCTTCACGTCGTGGCTGAAGTCGGCGTCCATCGCTCCGAGTACGACCGAATCAGGCCGTGCGATCGTCCAGCCCTCGATCACGGCGCTGGAGAGGCCGAGTTTTCCGGCGCGGTGCAGGCAGCGCACGGGCAAATCCTTAGAGAGCCGGTCGACGATCGCGCCGGTGCCGTCCGGCGAGTTGTCGTCGACGACGATCACTTCACCGTCGAGGCCGTTTTCCGCAAACGTCTCGGCGAGCGCGCGCAGCAGCTTCTCGATGCCGGCGGCCTCGTTGTAGGTGGGGATGACGATCGAAAACGGGAGTGGCATGCGCAATCGCAGACTCTACGACGCCAGGGACCCAATCACCGCCAGCAGTACGAGCGCGGCCGTATCGGTGCGCAGCACGCGCGGGCCAAGCCAGAGCAGCGCAGCGTCCTTTCCAGCGGCAAGCTCCGCCTCGGCGTGGGTAAAACCGCCCTCGGGCCCGACGACGACCAGGACTCGCCCGCGGCCGGGGAGGGCCTCACGCAACCGTTCGTACAGCGGAGCTGGGGCAGCGAGCTCCCAGGCAAAGAGCACGCCGTCGTACTCCCCGAAGCGCGCGAGCAGCCCCTCGAAATCGAGCGGGTCGGCAATCTGCGGGATCGTTTTACGGCCGGACTGCAGGGCCGCCGTGCGCGCGATTCGCCGCCAGCGCGAGAGCTTCTCAGCCCCGACGTCGCGCCGCACGCTGCGCTCGCAGACGAATGGCACAAAGGTCTCGACACCGAGTTCCGTGCCTTTTTCGACGACGAACTCCATTCGTTGGCCTTTGGGCACCGCTTGCGCAAGGTCGATCTGCAGCGCCGCGGCAGATGCTGCTCCTTCGATGGTGCGGGTGATTTCGGCGTGGACGGATCTCGCGATTTCACGGATCGTTGCGGCGAAGGTCCGCGCTGTCGAATCGATCAGCACGATCTCGTCGCCGGCTTTCAAGCGCAGGACGTGCTCGATCTTGTGCGCGTCGGCACCGTCGATCTCGACGATGCCACCAATCTCGTTCGCGCCTTCGACGAAGAAGCGGCGCGCGGCGGTCACTCCGGGCGAAACGCGTCCTTCACGCGTTCGAAGAAACTACGCTCGTCGATGACGTCGCCGCCCGCGTGCGCGTACTCCTCGAGTGCTTCACGCTGATGCCGGTTCATCTTCGTCGGGACGACGACGTGCACGGTAACGTGATGGTCGCCGTGCTGCGAGCCGCGCACGCTCGGCATCCCGAAGCCGCGCAAGCGCAGACGCGAGCCCGATTGAGTGCCCGGCGGCAGCGTCACCTCGACGCCGCCGTGCAGCGACGGTACCTCGATCGTTGCGCCGAGCGCCGCGGATGGGAAACTTACCGGCACGTCGACGAACGTATCGCGTGCCTCGCGACGGAAGAGCTTGTGCGGCGTGATACGCAGATACACGTAGAGATCGCCGGGCGGGCCGCCGTGCGAGCCGGCCTCGCCGTTGGCGGCGATGCGAATCCGCGACCCATCGTCGACGCCCGCGGGAATGTTCACCGTGAGGTGGGCTTCGTGCTCGCTCTTGCCTTGGCCGTTACAGCTTTCGCAGGGGGCAGAGATGACGTGACCCTCGCCGCCGCAGCGCGTGCACGCGGATTGCGTGATGATTTGCCCGAGCGGGGTGTGACGCGCCGTGCGCATCGTTCCAGTGCCGCGGCAGCGATCGCAGGCAGTGATAATCGTGCCGGGTTTGGCGCCGCTCCCCTTACAGCTTTCGCACTGCCCCAGCCGGTTGAAGGCGATCTCTTTGGTGGTGCCGGCGAACGCTTCTTCGAGTGAGATCTCGAGATCGTAGCGGAGATCGGAGCCGCGCTCCGGCCCAGCGCGGCGCGGCTGCGGCCCGCGCATGCCGCTGAAAAACATATCGAAGATGTCGCCGAAGCCGCCGTTTGCGAAGAAATCGCCCGGACCGGCCGATGCGCCGTTGCCGACGACGCCAAAGCGGTCGTACTGCGCCCGCTTGTTGGGATCGGAGAGCACCTCGTAGGCTTCGTTGATCGCTTTGAAGTGATGCTCGGCCTTCGACTTATCCTCAGCAACGTCGGGATGATGCTGACGCGCAAGGTTGCGATAGGCTCGCTTAATCTCATCCCCCGAGGCGCTGCGAGCAACGCCGAGGGTCTCGTAGTAATCCGTCGCGGGCATCTACGTTATGTGATCGACATCCGAAAGCCGATGGCTTAGCGTTTCGGCCGTTCCTGAAGCGAGCGCCAGCAGCCGGGCGTAGGGCATGCGTCGCGGCCCCAGAATCGAGAGCATCCCCAGCGCGTGCGAGCCGAAACGGTAAGGAACGGTAACGATCGAGAGGTCGGCAAGCTCCTCGCTGCCGAGTTCGTGCCCGATCTTGACGCTGGCGGTGTCGGCGGTCATCGCGTCGGCGACCAGTTGATAGAGCGTCTTCTGCTCTTCGACGATTCGCAGAATCGAGCGCAGCTTACGCAAGTCTTGAAACTCCGGCTGATCGAGCAGATTCTGTGCGCCGGCAGCGGCAATCGTCGGCTGTTCGCTCGAGCGCGCCGATAGGCAGGCGTTGACGACCGCCACGCGCAGATCGTCGGAGACGCACGCCTGGGTGGCCGCACGGGCAATCTCGGGTTCGGTCACGTCACGCATCGAACGATCGGCGAGCCGCGCGTTGAGCGCATTGGAAAAGCGGGTGAGATCGTCGGGCTGCACTTCGGCGCCGAGTTCGAACAGGCTCTGCGCGGCAACGCCGAGCGAGGTGACGACGATCGCCACGCCGGTGTGCGGCGAGAGCCAGATCAGCTGGATGTGTTTGTAGCTGGGCGTCTCTTGCTGCGGCTTGGTGACAAAAGCGAGATTATTGGAAAGCCGGCCGAGCAGGCGCGTGGTGTGATCGATAATCTCGTCGAGCTCGCGGGCCGCGTCGGAGAGCTCGTCGCGGATGCGGCGCCGCTCGCTCTGGTTCAGCTCCTCGGGCTGCATCAGTTGGTCGACGTAGGTACGGTAGCCGGCGTCCGAGGGGATCCGTCCGGCCGAGGTATGAGGCTGGGTCAAATACCCGCCCGCCTCGAGCTCCGCCATCTCGTTGCGGACGGTTGCCGAGCTGATGCCGAGGTTGTACTTCTGGGTGAGCACCTGGGAGCCGACCGGTTCGGCGGTCGCTATATATTCGTAGACGACCGTCGCCAGGATATAGGCCTTGCGCTTGTCGAGGCCGCCAGTTTCTGTCACGCCCCCTACTGTAGCACTCCGGAGGCCCGAGTGCTAGCGGTAGGGGATGCTTGGGCGCGCTCGATTGCTTGGACGAGCTCTTGCCAGCTGAGCCCGCCAACCGAGACGTACGAGACGGCGCCGCTGGGATCGAGGACGAGCGTGACGGGAATCTTCGAGACCGAGTAGAGGCGCGAGATGGCGCCTTGCAAGTCCTCGACGAGCGGCAAGTGGATCTCCCACGTTTGCAGATAGCTCGCCGCGACGCCCGGGTCTTCATTGGAAATCGTAACGACGTCGACGCGGTCGCCGTACAGCTTCTTCGCGCGAACGAAATCACGCAGCTCTTTCGTGCAGACATCGCACCAGCTCGCCCAAAAGTCGACGACGACGACGCGGCCGCGCAGGTCGGAAAGATAGTGCGTTCCGTGCTTAGTTGGAATCGCGAAATTCGGCGGGGGCGCATCGTATCGAATCGTTGCGAGCCCCGTTTGCGCCGGCGCGATGAGCGCCGCGAGGACAAGTGCAGCCAGCATGGTTTCCTGGAGTAGAGCTTCGGCAGGCATGACCGTTCGGCCCTCGTAAGTCGCCTCATGGGCCACGCCATCGAAGCGCTCTTTGAGGAGAGCCGCCGCTTTCCACCATCGCCGGAATTCGCGAAGCAAGCGAATGCAAGCGCCGGGCTGTACGAGCAAGCCGAACGGGACTACCTCGCTTTCTGGGCGGAGTGGGCGCGCAAACTCGAATGGAGCAAGCCGTTCACGACGGTACTGGAGTGGAACGAGCCGTTCGCAAAATGGTTCGGCGACGGCGAGCTCAACGTCTCGGTCAACTGCCTCGACCGGCACGTCCGCGCCGGGCGCGGTGACAAAATCGCTTTCTACTTCGAGGGAGAGCCGGGGGATCGCCGGACGATCACGTACGCGCAGCTTCTCGAGGACGTTAACCGCTTCGCCAACGGACTGCGGTCGCTGGGCATCAAGAAGGGCGATCGCGTCGCGATCTACATGCCGATGGTGCCGGAGCTGCCGATCGCGTTGCTGGCCTGCGCGCGAATCGGCGCGCCCCACTCGGTGATCTTCGGTGGTTTTTCGCCAGAATCGATCGTCGACCGCGTCAACGATGCGAGCTGCGTGGCGCTAATTACCGCAGATCACGGCTGGCGCCGAGGGAACAAAGTACCGCTCAAACGCAACTGCGACATCGCGATGGAGCGCACGCCTTCGATCCGGCACTGCATCGTCACGCGGCGAATCGGCGACGAAGTCTTCATGCACGCAGGGCGCGACGTCTGGTGGCAGGAGCTCGTCGCGGGGCAGCCGGCGGAGTGCGAACCCGAGCCGATGAACGCCGAGGACCTGCTCTTCCTTCTCTATACGAGCGGCACGACGGCGAAGCCAAAGGGCATCAAACACACCACCGGCGGCTATCTGACGCACGTTACGATGACGCACAAGCTGGTCTTCGATCTCAAAGAGGAGAGCGACATCTACTGGTGCACGGCCGATATCGGCTGGGTCACCGGGCACTCGTACATCGTCTACGGCCCGCTGGCGAACGGCGCGACCGGCGTCATCTACGAAGGCACGCCGGACTATCCCGATAAGGATCGCTTTTGGGAGATCGTCGAGCGCTATCGCGTGACGATCCTCTACACCGCGCCGACCGCAATACGCACCTTTATGAAGTGGGGCACCGAGTATCCCGCGCGACACGATCTCTCGTCGCTGCGCGTGCTCGGCACGGTCGGCGAACCGATCAATCCCGAAGCGTGGATCTGGTATCGCGAGTGGATCGGCGCGAACAAAGCGCCGGTCGTCGACACGTGGTGGCAGACGGAGACGGGCGGCATCATGATTGCACCGTTGCCGGGCGTGACGACGCTGCTCCCCGGGAGTGCGACGCAGCCGTTGCCCGGCATCGCGGCAGGCGTCGTCAACGATCGCGGCGAGGCGGTGCCGCTTGGCGGCGGCGGGTACGCCGTGCTGACGCGGCCGTGGCCGGGAATGCTGCGCGGCATCTGGGGCGACGACGAGCGCTACATACAGACCTACTGGGCGAAGTTTCCGCATCTCTATTTTGCGGGCGACGGCGCGCGGCGCGACGCCGGCGGAAACTACTGGTTTATGGGGCGCATCGACGACGTGATGAACGTCAGCGGCCATCGCATCTCGACGACGGAAGTCGAGAGCGCGCTCGTCGATCATCCGAAGGTTGCTGAAGCCGCAGTCTGCGGGAAACTCGACGAGATGACGGGGCAGGCCGTCTACGCCTTCGTTTCGCTCAAGGGCGCCCAGACGGGTTCGGCGGAGCTCGCCGACGAGCTGCGCGACCACGTCGCTTCGAAGCTGGGCAAGTTCACCCGCCCGAAGTACGTGACGTTCGCGCAGGAGCTTCCCAAGACGCGCAGCGGCAAGATCATGCGCCGCCTGCTGCGCGATATCGCCGAGGGGCGCACGCTCGGCGACACGACGACGCTGGCAGACTCGTCGATCGTTGCGGAACTCGCGGAGCGCGCGAGGACCGAGGTCACGCAAGAGGATTAAGGGAGCAGCGAGCCATCCGCACGGGCGAATCGAGCGTTCCATTGGAGAGTGAGGAAGCCTTGGCGATAGCGTTCGCGGCCCACGAGCGCTCGGCGTTCGCGCAAGCGTACCGGCAGTACGCTTCGCTGCTCTATTCGGCGGCCTACAACGTCCTGCGCAACCGCGACGAGGCGCAGGATTGCGTGCACGATGCGATCGCAAAGCTCTGGCGATCGCGCGCTCCCTATTCGGAAAAGCGGGGCTCGCTGCGAAGTTTTCTCGTCGTCTGCGTACGCAACGAGGCGATCTCGCGACGTCGGCGTGCGGTTAACCGCACGCGCTTGAGCGGGCGGCTGGCCTCGTTTGCGGAGGAGCACGCGGAGCTGGAGGTGGAGGATCCGATCGAACGCGATCGCGTTCGCACGGCGGTTGCACGGCTTCCCGACGATCAGCGTACGGCGCTTTCGATGGCCTTCTACGACGGCAAGACGCACACCGAGATCGCCTCCGAGCTGCAGCAGCCGCTGGGCACGATCAAAAGCCGCATCAGCCTCGGGTTACGCAAACTCGCCGCGGCTCTGGCCTCCGGCGGGGCGCGCGAGGAACCATCGTGAGCGGGCACGTCGACGATCGCGCGGCTCTCTACGCGCTCGGTGCGCTTGAGGAAGACGAGGCGGCCTCCGTACGGACGCACGCCGCACGGTGCGTTACGTGCGCGCAAGCGCTCGGCGCTGCCGAGGCGGACGTCGCTTTGGCTGCCTCGCTCGAATCCCGGCTTGAGGCGCCGGTCGAGCTGGGTTCACGCATTGAGCGTTTGCTTTCAGGCGAGCTGGGCGCGATCGGCGGCAGGCGGCAGTCGAGTTCTTCGGCGTCGCCGTGGCTCGCGGCAGCGGCCGCGTTCGTTATCGGCGTTCTCCCGTCGAGTTACTTTTTTGCGGAGAATCGCCGGATGCATAACGCGATGACCGTGCAGAGCGCCGCGATGGATCGCTTGGCGAGCTCGACGCACCGCGTCGCCGCGTTTCACCCGATGCCGAAGATGCCCGAAGGCTCGAGCGCGTCGGTCGCTTACGCGGCGAGCGGAGAGTGGTACGTCATCGTCGTGAAGGACGTCTCCCACACGCTGAGCGTCGCGTGGATGCACGACGGGGAGCGGACGATGCTCGGGCAGGCCGTGCCGCACGGCGACGTGGCCATGCTCTATCTTCCAAAGAGCCACCGCATGGATCAACTTGCGTTGATGGACGGCGCGCAGGTTGTCGCGCAAGCCTCGCTGCGCTATTGAGTCTTCTGCGCTTTAATCGCCGCCGAAGGCGCCCGGTTCGGGTACGACGCCGCCGCTGAGAATCGAGCGCACCGAGATTTCGGGGTAGCCAACCGACGCGTCGATGCTATTCTGCCAGGCGAGCAGGGTTAGATCGCGAAGCTCGCGCGCCCCGTCGGCGACGCGTTGGGTGGCGAAGGTGACCGCCGCGGGACTCGCCTCGCGGAAGCCGCCGGTGCGCTCGATATCGTAGAGCCGATCGACGTGCGACTCCGTGGCGGCGAGATAGGCTCCGACCGCGGCGAGGATCTCGCTTTGGCCGAGCAGGTGGCTTGGCGGCGGCTGCCCCGGCGCCGTAACGTCATGCGCAACGCCGGCCGGGGTCACGTGGTCGCGAACGAACGCCCCTTCGAACGGCGCGTGAATCGGCGCTTGCGTATACCCTTTGGGATTGTCGTACTTTCCCCAGCCGTTGTAGTGGACGCTCACGTGAAGCGGCTGGCTTCCGTCGCCGACGAAGTGTCCCCAGATGCCGATGTCGTGTACGATCAGCATCTCGCGCAACTCGCGAGCCTTTACAAAGCGCAGCCGGTACGCGGGCTGCGGGCTATGGGCTTGCAGATAGTTGAAGGCGCGCCAATACGCGAAATCTTTGCGCAGCTGCTCCCATCCGTCGGCGATCGCGTAGGGCAAGTACCCGACGCGATACGGGTCCGTTCCCGCGGCGGCGAGCGCTCTTTCGTACGTTTCCATGTCGTCGGGAAGCCGGCGGATCGAAATCGTTCCGGCGATCGTGCCGTCGTCGCCGAGATCGACGTAGTGTGCGGGGTCGTCGTCGCGATCCCACGAGTAGCCCGCGCCCTTCAGACGATCCTCTTCAGGACCGAGCGATTCGACCGTCGCAACGGCGGCCGGTGACTGCAAGAAGACCGGCCCGCTCGCCGGGAGCGCGCGCGTCGCCGCGGCGTTGATCTCCTGGTGCCCGGGCGTTCCCCATGCGAGTGCGCTGCCTTGCGCCGTTGCGGCGAAAACGAGGCAGAGCGCCGCTACAGATAGTTTCAAGAGACATCTTCCCGTGCGAAAAAGGGTGCGAGCTCGTCGAGATCTTCGATGCGCAGCGCCGGCGGGAGTGCCGAAAGGATTGCCGCGCCATAGCGTGTCGAAGAGGCGCGTCCGTCGAGCAGCGCCATCAATCCCCGGTCGCTGCCGCTGCGGATGAGGCGCCCGAAACCCTGTTTGAGGCGCACCGTCGCCGCGGGCACCATGTAGTGTTCGAAGCCGTCGAGTCCGCGCGCTTCCAGGGCGCGCACGCGCGCCATCACGAGCGGATCGCTCGGCGACGGGAACGGCAGACGATCGATGATCACGCACGAGAGCGCGTCGCCGGCGACGTCGATGCCCTCCCAAAACGTGCCGGTACCAAAGAGCACGGCGCCCGGAGTGCGCCGGAACCAATCGATCAGGTGCGAACGCGGCAGCTGCCCCTGCAGGCGGACTGGGTATGCGAGACGCTCGCGCAGCAGGGCGTAGACCTCGCGCAGCCGCGCGTAAGAGGTGAAGAGCACGAAGGCGCGGCCTCGGCTGCGCTCGAGGCACTCCTCGACCAGCGGCGCGGCTCGGCGAGCGAACTCCGGCGACTTCGGGTTGTATGCGGCCGGTGCGATGAAGAGCCGCGCTTGGCGAGCATAGTCGAATGGTGAGGGCGCAACCAGTTCCTGTGCGTCGTCGATTCCGAGCTGGCGGCGCGCGAAATCGAACGAACCGTTGGTCGCGAGCGTCGCGCTGGTGAGGATCACGCTGGGCGTCCGGGCAAAGAGCGTGGCGCGCAGAAAGTCCGCGACCTCGTGCGGCGCACAGTGCACCGAGTAGCGTCCGTCGGCGTCGCTGCGTTCGGCCCACGCGATCGTTTCGTCGGAGCCGGCCTCGATCCGGTCGATGACCGCCTCGTGCGCGACGACCGAGCGCAGCATCAAGTCGCGCCGGCGCTCGGCTTCACCGGGTTCGCCGGTGTTCTTGTGCTTTCGCGCGTCCATCCAATTAGCGAATAGCCAGTTCTCCAGATCGTATAGAATCCGGCGAAGGCCGGCCAGCGGCGCACCCGCGTCCTCGTTGGCGGCAAGCGGATAGCGATCGCCGGGGACGCGCGCGAGCGACGTCTCCAAACGGGCGACGGCGGCTTCGAGGTCGCCTTCGAATGCCGCGGGCAGCTCGTACGTGCGGCGCATCTTGCGCAGCATGCGTCCGATGCTGCTTCCCGAGAGCACCGCGGTTACGGCGTCGGTCGCCCAGCGTTCGCACTGATGCGCCTCGTCGAGCACGGCGACGTCGTAAGGCGGAAGCAATCCGCCGCCGCCGGCCAAGTCAAGAAAGAAGAGCGCATGGTTTACGACGACGACGTCGGCGTACCTCGCCTCGTCGCGCTTATCGAAGTAGAAGCAGTCGCGGAAGTGCGGGCAGTATTCCCCGATGCACTCGTCGGCATCGGCATCGAGCTGTTCCCATTCGTTGGCAGGCGGCAGAAACGAAAGCTCGGCGCGGTCGCCGGTGCGCGTGCGCGCTCCCCAGTCCCAGACGCGCTGCATCGACGGCGACGGGGCGAGGAGCCGGTCCGCGCGCATGCGTTCGAACTTCTCGCGGCAGAGATAATGCGAACGCCCCTTCAGCAGCGTAACGCGAATCGGCCGGCCGAGCGCCGCTTCGACGAGCGGAATGTCTTTGTGCACGAGCTGTTCTTGGAGCGCGATCGTGCCGGTCGACAACACGACCTTCTTGCCGCTGCGTACCGCCGGTACGAGGTACGCCAGCGATTTCCCCACGCCCGTTCCCGCTTCGACGATGGTGTGGATGTTCTCCAAGATTCCGCGCTCGACGAGCTGCGCCATCTGCAGCTGCCCCGGGCGCGGTTCGTAGCCCGGCAGCTTTCGCGCGATCGGGCCGTCGACTCCGAAGACGCGCTCGAGCGTCTCGCTCACGGTGCCGGGTGAGGATCGTTGGGCGTTTCGTACTCTGTCTCCAGCGTTCGGCCGGTCGTGGTATCGACGACGACGGGGGCGACGCGGCGCGGCGGTACGTAGATCGCGTACGTCGTGATAAAGCCCGCGAGGAGCCCGGCGACGTGCGCCGGCCAGGAGATGACCGGTACGGTAAACGTGATGATCAGGTTGATGACGAGGATGCCGACGTTGGCGCGCACGAGGTCCATCCCGGGCTTTCCGAGTTTGAACCCGACCGCGAAGAGGGCGCCGAAGATGCCGAATATTGCCCCGCTGGCACCGAGCGTCGGCGTGGCCGGAGCACTCAAGTACACAACGCCCAGTCCCGAGGCGACGAGCGAGACAAAGTACACGAGCAGCATCCGCCACGGTCCCAGCGCAAACTCGATGAAACGCCCGACGGACCATAGCGATAACATATTTACACCGATGTGCAGCAGGCCGCCGTGCAAAAAGGCTCCGGTGAAGATTCGCCACCACTGTCCGTCCTGCAGAACGGCCGCAGGGAACAACGCGCCTTCGAGCAGCACGTTCTGGCTGCGCGGCGTCGTAAAGCCGCCCAATACGCCGGGGCCGCCGACGTAGAGTTCCCAAAGAAACCCAATGACATTGAGCGCGATGAGCAGCTTGGTGATCACTGGATCATCACCGTGCGCGCCAGTTCGAGCGAGATCGCGTGGCGGCTGCCGGCTACTTCAATCGTCAGAGGACCGCCGAGCGGAGCCTTTTCGATCACCTTCAGCTTGACGCCGGGACGCAACCCAACCTGATCGAGATAACGAAGGATTTCGGGCATCTGCTCGGTGACGCCGGAGACGGTCACGCGTTTCCCAGGGTCGACCTGCGCGAGCGGAACGCCGGTGCGGATCGGCTCCGTCAGGTCCTTGGGCGGAATCGGGTGGCCGTGCGGGCAGGTGCGGGGATCGCCGAGCACGCTAACGAGGCGTTCCTCGACCCGGTCGGTGATGGCGTGTTCGAGAATGCAGGCTTCGGCGTAGACTTCGTCCCACGGCATCTTCAGAACGTCGGTCAGCAGCCGCTCCGCGAGCCGGTTTCGCCGGACGACGCCGACCGCGACTTCCAGCCCCTTGCGCGTGAGCTTGATATCGCCGCGAACTTCGTGCTCGACAAAACCGTCGTTGACGAGTTTCTTCAGCATTCCGGAGACCGACGCGGGCGCGACGCCGAGTTCGCTTGCGAGCGCGGACGTCGTCACGCCCGGACCCTCCCGCTCCAAGCGATAGATCGCCTTCATGTACATTTCGAAAGATTCGGCGAAGTGCGAATGGGAATGGCCGGGCATGCTCTCTCTAACTTCTCGACTGCTCGCGAAGTTCCGCAACCGCCGGCTCGATTTCGGCGAGCATCGCCGCTTTCTCGGACGGCTGAGCAAACGATGCTTCGACGGCGTTGCGTACGTAACGCTCCAGGGCCGCCGCGCCGGCCGTCGCCTCCACGATTCGGTATTGCGCGGTAATCGAGGTCTCAAAGAGCGCGGGGTCGTCGGCGTCGATCGTCACGAGGCAGCCCTGGCGGTCGAAGTCCTCGTACGGGTGCGGGTAGCCGCGCAGGGCGACGCCGGTCAGCCGGTTCGACGTCGGGCAGATTTCGAGCGCCGCCCGACGTTCTGCAAGCAGCTCGACGACCTGCGGATCTTCGAGCGCGCGAATTCCGTGGCCGATTCGTTCCGCCCCGAGTATTTCGAGAGCATCGCGTACGCTCGCCGCGCCGTCCGACTCGCCGGCGTGCGCTACGCAATGCAGCCCCGCTGCGCGCGCGTACGCGAAGGCTCCAGCGAACAGGCGCCCCGGAAAGCGCTGCTCGTCGCCACCGAGCGAAACGCCGATCACATCCAAGTCGGTCATCTCCGCGGCCGCACGAGCCGTCGCCATCGCGCTTTCGCCGCCGAAGTTCCGCGTGAGGTCCGGCAGAAGGCGAAACGTCGCGCGCGGCCGGGCCGCGCGCAGTTCCGCGACGATCGCTTCCATCGTTGCGCGAACGTTGAGTTGCGGGTGAAAAAACGTCCAGACGGACGGCGAGACGAAGAGTTCTCCGTAGATCACGCCCTGGCGCAGGGCGTCCTCGACAAACTCGCGTGCCAGGCGCGCGTAGTCTTCTACATCCTTCAGCGACCGGCTGACTGCTGCGAAGAGGTAGAGAAATTCGCGATGGCTTTGAAAACGGTATGGGTCGCCGGGGTCAGCCTGCGGCTCCTCGCGCGCCCCTCCGGCCGCGACCGGCAGCGAGGGTCGATACCTCAGCGGCACGCCGTGCTTCGAGGCAAACTCGACGAACGTCGCGGCGCGGAGCGCACCTTCCAGGTGGCAGTGCAGGTGAATTTTCGGGATTCGGTCCGCAAGCGAGCCCGTCGTCATGAGGGCGCTCTTCGGCGCCGGCAGGGGCAAAACCGGGCTCGTCGTATTTCAATCGGTCGCGACGCGGGGTGGAGCAGTCCGGTAGCTCGTCGGGCTCATAACCCGAAGGTCGGTGGTTCAAATCCACCCCCCGCAACCAACTCCGGGTCCTGCGCACGTCGGGGCCCATTTGTTTTCACCTCGGACCTTTGGGAGGCCACCAATGACCGACGAAAGCACGATCAGTTACGCCAAAGACATCCGCCCGATGTTCACCGCCATCGATGTCGAGCACATGAAAGGCCTGGGCGTCGATCTCTCCAGCTACGACGCCGTTCAATCGTACGCCGAGGCAATCTACCGGACCGTGAGCCAGGGCACGATGCCGCCGCCGGGAACGGGGGAGCGCTGGACGCCCGAGATGTGCGAGAAATTCAAAGCGTGGCAGCAGGCTAACTGTCCCCCCTAGCGTCTGCCGCTAATGGATCGAAGCGCTTTCCACTAAGCCGCTATCTGCGCGGAGCTCGATCCGTCCAAACGCCGGCTGCCGTTGAACGAATAGTTCGCTCGTCTCGCCCCGCGCGGCCGTCGTTCCCAGCCGCGTCGACTGCGTTCCACGAACCCCATAGACATCGAAACGCCGGCGCCCGGAGACGATAACATAGTACCACGAGCGGTCGCGCGCGTAGATGACCTTGGCCGCCGGACCGTGACCGCTGAACTGCGCGTGAGAGAAGTGACTGTTGATCATCGCGAGCGTGGCGACACCGGGTTGGTACGCGACGCGCGGCACCAGCCACCCCAAAACGAAGGCAGCGGCGATTGCCGCTGGGATCCACCACGCGAACGCCTTACGGGGCCGAGCCATCGGTAAAACGTTGGCCGGGCTGCGCGGGGAATCGATGGCTTTGTTCCCGCGCTCGAGGGCCAGCAGCGTCTCCTCCGCCTCGCCGACTCGCCGCAAGCACGCCGCACATTCAGCGATGTGCGCTTCGAGCTCGGCCTGCTCGCGCTCGCTAAGCGCGCCGAGCGCGTAAAGTTCTGCCGCGTCGCCGACGTGCACGTCAGGTTCCATTGACGGCCTGGGGAATCAGCGAACGCCGCAGCGCACGAAGGGCTGCGCTCAGGCGCGTCTTCACCGTTCCGAGCGGAATAGCGAGATATGCGGCGACCTCGGCGAGCGTCATGCCGCGATAGTACGCCAACTGCACGACGTCGGCTTGATCTTTGCTCAGCGCGGCCAAAGCTTTGCCGATCCGCTCGCGTTCGATTGGGTCGCCCTCGAGAGTGTATTCGCCCGGCGGGTCGAGCCGCTTAACGGATTCGCGTCCGCGCGCGCTGCTTCTTAACTGCATCAACGCCCGATTGCGGACGCAGGTCACGAGGAATGCCTCCAAGCTGCCGCGCGCGGCGGAGTAGGCCGACTCGCGATGCCACACGTGCAAGAAGACGTCCTGCACGCACTCGCGGGCCGTCTCGGGGTCGCGCAGCAGCCGCAACGCCGTCGCGTACAGGCGGCCTCCGAAGCGGTCGTAGGCCGTCTCGTACGCGGCAGCGTCCCGGTGTTCGAACGCAAGTTCCAGCGGCTCGTCGCGCACGCTAGCCGAGCGGACGATCCTCGAATCGAAGGCGACCGTCATCGATTTCGACGGTGCGGTAGCCGATCGCGCGCAAGAGGTCGCCGTGGGGAAGGGTCACCGGACCCGGTTTCGGCGCGCTCCCCGGTTTTGGCTGCGGGTAGGCAGTCGCGTCGGCGCTGGCAAAGCGGATGTTGCCTTCCTGGTGCGTGACGATCTGGTGGATGTGCCCGTTGAGGACGGTGACGTGCTCGAACGGCGCCAGCATCGCCAAGGCCTTCGAGCCATCCTCGGTCGTCCAGCCCCATTGCGGAAAAAGCGCGTAGAGCGGGACGTGGGTAAAGACCACGATCGGGGTCGTTTTCGCGACCGCCGAAACGTCTTTGGCAAGCCACGCGAGCTGATCGGCGCCCATCAAGCCCATCTTCTCGAAGTTGAAGACGTTGAGCAGGACGATGTAGTGGACGCCGTTGTCGTCCCACGACGCCCACCCGCCGGCGGTCGAATGCGGTATCTTGAACTTCGAAAGGTACGGCGCGAAGTCGTTGCCGATCACGTCGTGCTCGCCCGGCAAAGCGATCAACGGCGCCTTCAGGCTCGAGAGTATCGCGCGTGCATCGTCGAACTGCTGCGGCGTCGAGAGATGAGTGATGTCGCCCGTGTGCACGACAAAGGACGGCTGCGACGGCATCGCGTTGATCGCGTCGACCGCCATCTTCAGCGTCGCGGAGACGTCGGGATTGGCGGCTTGATGGAACCCGATGTGGCTGTCGCTGATCTGCACGAACTCGACGCTGCCGTTTGCGCCGGCCAGAGCTCGCCCCGCCAGCAAACCGCCGGCGCCCAGCGTGTAAGCGATGCCGGCGCCCGTCCAGGCGACGTGCTCTAAGAACGACGCGCGCTTCACGGTGCGGCCGCCTTGACGACGATCGTCCCCTTCATGAAGGGGTGCAGTTCGCAGAAGTATTTGTACACGCCCGGCGTTGCGAACGTGTGATGCCACGTGCCGCTGGTATCCAGGCCTTTTGAATCGAAGGTGCCGTTGGTCGCGGTAACCGTGTGAGCGTCGTCATCGACATTGGTGAAGGTGACGGTTTGGCCGGCGGTTACGGTCAGCGTCGCGGGAACGAAGGCATCGTTGCGCATCGCTACGGCCGGCGAGGCCGAGGCGCCGGCGGGTGTAGCCAGCAGTACGGAAAGAATCAGGATTAGGTGGTTCATGTCCTCGGTATGCCGCGGCGGACCAAACGGTTTTGTCCGGTCGCGCGGGCCGCGGGCCTCAGCCTCTTTTGTCCCTCTCGGCGCCATGGTATTTGCGGCGAATTTCGTCGAGGTCGACGCTCGGCTCCGGAAACTTCATCCCAAAGGACTCCAGCGTTTCCACGACGATCTTTGAGACCGCCAGGTTGCGAAACCACTTGTGCTTGGCCGGAATGACGTACCACGGCGCATACGGCGTGCTCGTCTTCTCCAGTACCTCCTCGTACGCTTTCGTATAGTCTTTGAAGAAAGCGCGCTCGCTGTAGTCGGCCTCGCTAATCTTCCACTGGCGAGCCGGGTCGTCGAGGCGCTTCTTAAAGCGCTTCAGCTGTTCTTTTTCCGAGATGTGCAGGAAGAACTTGAGTATCGTCGTGCCCGCGAGCGATAGGTTGCGCTCGAACTCGTTGATCAGCTCGTAGCGCTTCGACCAGACCGATTTCGGCACGAGCTGATGCACGCGAACGACCAGCACGTCTTCGTATTGCGAGCGATTGAAAATCACGAACTCGCCTTTGGCCGGCGTCTGAAGGTGCACCCGCCAAAGGAAATCGTGGTCGAGCTCTTCGCTCGACGGCTCCTTAAACGAATGGGCTCTCGCGCCTTGGGGGTTCAGTCCGTCGAAGACGTGCCGAATCGTCCCGTCTTTGCCCGAAGCGTCCATTCCTTGCAAAACGACGAGCACCGAGCGCTGATGGTTTGCGTATAGGAGGTATTGAAGATTGCAGAGGCGCTTGTCGTCGCGCTGCATTTCGGCGGCGGCCGACCGGCGGTTCTCCTGGCGTCCGGTGAAGCCGGAGTCGAACTCGGAGAGCCGGACGCGCGTGCCGGGCCGCACCCCGAAGAGCTTGCGGTAGCTCAAGCGAGCAATCCGGTCTCTTTCCCCACTTTTTCGAAGCCCGCGAGCGCGCGATCCATCTCCTCTTTGCTGAGTGCTGCGCTGATCTGAACGCGAATGCGCGCCGTACCCTCGGGCACGACCGGGTAGCCGAAGCCGGTAACAAAGACGCCGTTTTTGAGCAGCTTGTCGCTTACGGCGATCGCGAACGCCGTTTCGCCGACGATAATCGGCACGATCGCGCTCTCGCTCTCCAGCGGCTTGTAACCGATGCGCTCCAGGCCCGCACGGAAGTAGCGCGTCTTTTCGCGCAGCGCCTCCACCAGCTCGGGGTGCGCTTCGAGATACTCGATCGCCGCGAGCGAACTGCAGGCCACCGTTGCCGGCAGCGCGTTGGAGAAAAGTTGCGGGCGCGAGCGCTGAATCAGCGTGTCGATCAGCGCGTTGCTGCCGGCGACGAAACCGCCGGCGGCGCCGCCCAGAGCCTTGCCGAGCGTGCCGGTGATGATATCGACGTCGCCGGTCAAGCCGTAGTGCTCGATCGTGCCGCGTCCGGTCTTGCCCATCACACCCGTGCCGTGCGAATCGTCTACGACCGTGATTGCACCATATTTCTTCGCGAGTTCGACGATCTCGGGCAGCTTGGCGAGATCGCCTTCCATCGAGAAGACGCCGTCGGTGACGATGACGATGGGGAAGCAGCCTTGGACGGTTTTGAGCCTCTCCTCGAGCTCGCCCATGTCGCTATGCTTGAAGCGTTCGCGGCGCGCCTTCGAGGCCAGCCGCACGCCGTCGATGATCGAGGCGTGGTTGAGCTCGTCGGAGACGATCGCCGAACCGGCATCGCAGATCGTCGCGAACAGCCCGGTGTTGGCGTTCCAGCAGGAAACGTACGACAGCGCCGCTTGCGTGCCCAAAAACTCCGCGATTCGCTCTTCGAGGGTGCGGTGGATGTCGAAGGTACCGCAGATGAAGCGAACGGATGCGGTACCCGCCCCATACTTCTCGAGGCCGCGTTTGCCCGCGTCGACGACTTCCGGAAGGTCGGCGAGGCCGAGATAGTTGTTGCTGGAGAGCACGATGACGTCGCCCGCTTCTTCCATGTGCACTTCGGGCGCCATCGGCGTCGTCAGATGACGGAGACGCTTATAGGTCCCCGCCTTCTTCAGCGCGTCGAGATCGCTCTGCAGCTTCGCTTCGAAAGCCTGATTCATGATGCCGAATTTGCTCCTTTGAAGTCGAGGACGATCTTGGCCGCCTCGCCCTTGGCCATCAAATCGAACGCACGATCGAAATCCGTATAGGGCAGCACGTGGGTGATGATCGCGCGCGGGTCCACGCGTCCGCTGCGCACGAGCGCCTCCGTCTGGTACCACGTTTCGAACATCCGCCGCCCGTTAATGCCGAGCACGGTCAGCCCCTTGAAGATGATGCGCTCGGCGAGATTGAGGTTCACGTTGTCCGCCGGTATACCGAGCAGCGCCGCGCGTCCGCCGTTGCGGACGAACTGCAGCCCCAGATCGATCGCAGCCCCGCTGCCCGACATTTCGAGCAGAACGTCGACGCCGTCCCCGCGCGTGCGGCTTTTGATTTCGTCGACCAGATCGCTCTGCGTTGCGTTAAACGTGGCGTCGGCCCCCAGGCTCTTTGCCAGGTCGAGCTTCGCCGGGTTCACGTCGATCGCAAAGACGAAGCTGGCCCCCGCGGCGCGGGCGACCGGAATCGCCATCAGGCCGATCGAACCGACGCCGGTGATCGCCACGCTGCGCACGCTGACGCCGGCCGCCATGACGGTATGCACCGCGTTGCCGAGCGGATCGAAGATCGCCGCAACCTCGTCGGGGATCGACGGATCGAGCCGCCAAACGTTGTACTCGGGAATCGCGATGTACTCGGCAAAGGCGCCGTCGCGATCGACGCCGATGATCTTCACGCGCTCGCAGATGTGCGCATTTCCGGTTCGGCAGAGCAGGCACGTAAGATCGGCGATGTGCCCCTCCGCCGAGACGCGTTCGCCGACGCGCACCGAATGAACGGCGTCACCGACCGCGGCGACGGTCCCCATGAACTCGTGCCCGACGACGATCGGCGGCTTGACGCGGTGCTGCGCCCAGGCGTCCCAGGAGTAGATGTGGTGGTCGGTTCCGCACAGGCCGGCCTTTTCAACCCGGATCAGCACGTCGGTCGGCCCGATCTGTGGAATCGGAACATCGGTCAAGCGAAAACCGGGCCCCGGGCCCGGTTTGACGAGCGCCTTCATCGTCGAAGCCATGCCGGCGCTGTATTGTACGCGATAACGCGCGAACCCCCGCGCCGGCGGCGAGGAAGGCCGGATGCTTAGCTCACGCGCCGCCCGTCCGCGAAGACGGCGAGGTCGCGCGGCGTAATGAAGATCTGCTCGCCCTTATTCAGCTCGAGGTCGGCGAGGCGCTGCTGCGGCAGCTCGACGTGCACCGGCGCTCCCCACTCGGTCGTTGCTTCGACCTTTACGACAGGCCCCGCCGCGTTGATGTGCTTGACCGTAACGCGCAGTGAGTTCGCGCCGGTCGCCCGGCGCGCAATTTCGAGATCGTGCGGGCGCACGAAGACCAAGTGACCCGTCGCTTCCGGGTTGATGCGCGCCGTCCCGTCGTCGACGCGTCCGTGGAACAGGTTGACATTGCCCAAGAAGTTGTACACAAACGAGCTGGCGGGACGGCGATAAACCTCTTCGGGAGTTCCCACCTGTTCGATGCGGCCGCCGTTCATCACGGCGACGGCGTCGGCGACTTCCAGCGCCTCATCCTGATCGTGCGTCACGAAGACGCTCGTTACGCCGACCTCGTCGTGCAGCTGCCGCAGCCAGCGGCGCAGCTCCTGGCGGACCTTCGCGTCGAGCGCCCCGAACGGTTCGTCCAAGAGTAAAACGCTCGGTTCGACCGCCAGGGCTCGCGCCAGCGCCACACGCTGGCGCTGGCCGCCGGAGAGCTGCGACGGATAACGCCCGGCTTGATTTCGCAGTTGAATCAGATCGAGCAGCTCGAAGACGCGCGCGCGAATCGCGTCCTTAGCGGGCCGCAAACGCCTCGAGCGAACGCGCAGACCGAATGCGACGTTTTCGAAGACGGTCATGTGACGGAAGAGCGCGTAGTGCTGGAAGACGAAGCCGACGCGCCGTTCGCGCGCCGACCGGCGGCTCATATCGAGGCCGTCGAAGCAGACCTCCCCTCCATCGGCGTTCTCGAGGCCGGCGATGATCCGCAGCAACGTCGTCTTTCCCGAGCCCGACGGACCGAGCAGCGCGACGAGCCGGCCGTCGGGGATATCGAGGCTGACGTCGTCGAGCGCCGAGAAGCTCCCGAACTTCTTGACCACGTTGCGAACGGCGATGCTCATTTGGTTCCCCTTTCAATAACGGCGCTGCGCCATTCGACGGCGCTCTTGACGACCAGCGTTGCCAGCGCAAGCAGCGCCAAGAGCGAGGCGACGGCAAACGCCGGCACGAATTGATAGTCGTTATATAGGACTTCGATCTGCAGCGGCATCGTGTTGGTCAGACCGCGAATGTGGCCCGATACGACCGAGACCGCGCCGAACTCGCCCATCGCCCGGGCGTTGCAGAGAATCACACCGTAGAGCAACGCCCACTTGACGTTCGGCAACGTCACCTTGAGGAATGTCTGCCAGCCGCCCGCACCAAGCGTCAGGGCAGCTTCTTCTTCGTCGTTTCCTTGCGCCGACATCATCGGCAAGAGCTCGCGCGCGACGAACGGGAAGGTAACGAAGATCGTCGCCAGCACGATTCCGGGAACGGCGAAGATGATCTGCACGTTGTGGGCCGACAGCCACCCGCCGAACCACCCGTGGCTTCCAAAGAGCAGCACGTACGTCAATCCGGCGACGACCGGCGAGATCGAAAACGGCAGGTCGACAAGCGAAATCAGCAGGCTCTTGCCGAAGAACTCGAACTTGCCGATGGCCCACGCGGCGGCAACGCCGAAGACGAGATTGCAGGGAACCGCGATTCCAGCGGCCAGCAGCGTTAGGCGAATCGACGAGAGCGTATCGGGATCGTGGAAGCTCGCGAGGTAGGCGGCAATGCCGTGCCCGAATGCGACGGCGAAAACGCAGCCGAGCGGCACGAGCAAGAAGATGCCGAGAAAGAGCACCGACACTCCGATGAGCAGGCGCTTGACCAGCGGCGACTCGGAGACCGCCGGTACGAAGCGCGCCGGAATCGCGTTAACCACCGAGGCCGAACGCCGGGCGCATTGCCGGCTCCTCCTTCGCATCGGACTCCGGGCGTCCGCCGCTCCATCGCTGCAGCCCGTTGATGCCGACCAGCAGCGCAAACGAGATGAGCAGCATTACCGTGGCGATCGCGGTGGCGCCGGAATAGTCGTACTCCTCGAGTTTCGTGACGATCAGCAGCGGCGCGATCTCGGTGCGCATCGGCATATTGCCGGCGATGAAAATCACCGAACCGTACTCGCCGACGCCGCGCGCGAAGGCCAACGCGAAGCCGGTTATCGCAGCGGGTGCGATCGCGGGATAAACGACGCGCGCAAACGTCTGCCAGCGCCCAGCGCCGAGGCTGGCCGCGGCCTCTTCGAGCTCGCGATCGAGATCCTCGAGCACCGGCTGAACGGTTCGAACCACAAACGGCAAGCCTATGAACGTCAATGCGACGACGATGCCGAGCCGGGTGAAGGCAACGTGAATGCCGAGCTCGGCGAGCGGGCGCCCGAAGAGCCCGTTCGGGGCGTAGATCGTCGTGAGCGCGATTCCCGCCACGGCCGTCGGCAGCGCGAACGGAAGGTCGACGAGCGAATCGAGGAGACGCTTAAAGGGAAAGTGATAGCGCACGAGCACCCACGCGACCAGCGTGCCCAGCACGAAGTTGATCGCCGCGCCCACGAGCGAAGCCCCGAAGCTCAAGCCGTAGGCTGCCAGCGCGCGCGGCGCCGTCACGATATGCCAGAACTGCGGCCAGCCGATCTTCGACGTTTCAACGAACGTCGCGGCGAGCGGGAGCAGCACGATCAGGGAGAGATAGCAGAGCGTGAAGCCGAGCGTCAGGCCGAAACCGGGAATTATCCTCTTGCGCATCCGCTACTGACTCGGCGAGTAGATCTGGTCGAAGACGCCGCCGTCGGCGAAGAACGTTTTCTGCGCTTTATCCCAGCCGCCGAACTGTGCGATCGTTACCATCTTCATTGCCGGGAACTGCCAGGCGTACCGGCGTGCAACCGATGCAAGCCGCGGGCGGAAGTAGTGCCGGGCGATGATCTGCTGACCGGCCGGCGAGTAGAGATACGTCAGATAGGCTTGGGCGACGGCGCGCGTCTGCTTCTTGTCGACGACCTGATCGACCAACGAGACGGGGGGCTCGGCGAGGATGCTCAGCGGCGGTCGAACGATTTGGAATCGGCCGGGGCCGAGCTTATCGACCGCAAGCATGGCGTCGTTCTCCCAGGCGATCTCGACGTCGCCGATCCCACGTTCGACGAAGGTCGTCGTCGAGCCGCGCGCCCCCGAATCGAGCACGGGCACGTTTTTGTACAGCTTCGTCACGAACGCTTTTGCCGCGGCCGATTTATTTTTCGATGTCGAGAGCGCGAACGCCCAGGCTGCGAGGAAGTTCCAGCGCGCGCCGCCCGACGTCTTCGGATTCGGCGTCACGACGGAGACGCCGGGACGTACGAGATCGCTCCAGTTGCGGATGTGCTTGGGATTGCCCGTTCGCACGAGGAAGACGATCGTCGAGGTGTAGGGCGTGCTGTCGTTGGGAAGGCGAGATTGCCAGTTGGCGGGGATCAAACCCCGCTGCGAGATCGCGTTGATGTCGTAGGCCAGCGCGAGCGTCACAACGTCGGCTTGCAGACCGTCGATGACGGCGCGAGCCTGCTTACCCGATCCGCCGTTCGACTGCTCGACGGTCACCGTTTGACCGGTCTTCTTCTTCCAGTACGTACTGAAAGCGCCGTTGTAGTCGTCGTACAGCTCGCGCGTCGGATCGTACGAAACGTTGAGCAATGTGAGCGAGGGTTGACCTTGTGCGCCGGCGGAGGCTGCGACGCACAAGGTAAGGGCGGCGGCGACGATCCAGGTCGCTGGACGTAATGAGCGGTTCATCGGTCGATTCTCTCCCATTTAGAAGTCGTACTCGAGCATCGCGCGGTTATACTTGAAGAGCGGCAAACCGCCGAACTCAGTGGAGCCGATTGGAGTTCCCGCGGGACAGTTCGTGTCCGAATCGCCGCAGAACGTGTTCGAGAGGGTTCGCTGAATGTAACGGTAGCGGAGCATCAAGCCGTGGTACGGCCCTTTGCCGACGTGGCTGAAACGATAGCGCCCGTCGAGCACCCAGATGTTCGTGTTCTCCGGGGCCAGCGCGTTTCCGTAGTTGTACCACGCGTCGGTAGCGATGAAGATCCACTTTTGATTGGTAGAGGTGTATGTAAGACCGACTTTATAGGAACTGCCCGGCGAGCGGCGGTCGGCCATGCCCTGCGTCGCGCTGGTCGTAAAGAGCGGATCGCTATCGTAGTTGTCGGTGTACGGGCTGGCCCAGCCGCCGTAGTAGACCTGCGTCAATCCGCTGTGCGTGTTCGTAAAGCACTGCGCCGCGTTGAGCGGCAGAAAGTAGGCGAAGTTCGATTTCGCCGCGATCTGGTAGTTGGAGTTAGCGCACGTGACGTTGGCCGGAAGGTTGATCGTATCGGTTTTCCATGGGATTTGGTCGTAACCAGCTGCAAACGCGATGTTCTTCGTTACGTTGAGGCCAAGTTGCGCGCCGAAGACCTGGCTGTCGACCTTGCCTATAATTGACTGCCCCGCGTTACTCTCCGTTCCGCCCTGCACGGCAATGTATGGGGCAAACCTACCGGGGAACGTATACTTACCGTCACCCCACCACATGTTGACGAGATCGCTGACGTTGTAAACGTACCCGTCGACCGCGATCCCCGTGCCCGACGGATTGGCAAAGCCGGCCTTACCGTAGGAAAAGCCGTTGGTGTTGATTCCTTGCCCGCCCGGAATGATGATGTTCGGCGCCATGCCGCTGTTGCCCGACGGAAAGCTCGTCAGCAGCGTTTGGCGGCTGAACGCCGAGCTCGTCCGGTTCTCGAAGGCGAGCATGTCCGCTCCTTCGACGCTCCAACCGCTCGGAGCGGTATAGCCAAGATCGCCGCCTTCAAAGGCGGCCGGTTTTAGACGCGTGTCCGACGGGTTGGCCCACGGCGAGACGAAGAGTTGATTTCCGATGGTGCCGTTCCACCCGTAGTTCTTGAACTTGAGGTAGATTTCGTCGAACGTGCTCATCGTGTAGGCGGGAAGCGTATCGTCCGCATTCCTATTTGGCGGCCTCTGCGATAGGCAGACCGCACCCTTGGCGTGATTGGCCGGAACGACGCACGGACCGTTGATGGGATTGGCGTAAAAGTAGGTTGCGCCGAGATCCCAGCCGGTGCTCCCGAAGGCGTAGTCCGCATGCGGAGCGATGGCGCTATTCCAACTCGCCTGATTGACGCCGTTTGAGTTGTATTTGGCACCCGGTGTGAAGTTGAACTGCGTTCCGGGGTTGTTCGACGCGTTCTGACGCGTGAAGTAGTACGAACGGAAATAACCGCCGACTTTGAGCGGATTGGGCGTCGAGGACGGCGGAGGCGGCGGCGCGACCGTCTCTTCGGGAGCCGGCGATGCCTCCGTCGGCGGAGCCGTCGGTTCGACGTACCGCACCACCACCAAACGACGGTCCGGAACCCATTGCACGTAGGCGCCCATGCTCTCGGAGATCACGCGAACCGGAACCAGCACGACGCCCTGATAGACGATCGGCGG
>DASXFZ010000053.1 GCA_036489315.1 Candidatus Cybelea sp. | reverse complement strand
GCTCAAGAAATTCTCCAAGAACACCACGGTGATGGTGCCCCGGTTTCCGATCTCAGGACTGCACGAGCAGCTGCGCGACATCGGCTTCGCGCACATCATCGAGCTGGAGCACGGGCGCCCGGTCGAGTTGGCCGACGGGCTGACGTTCACGAGCTACCAAATCAGCTTCCAAGACGACAGTGTCGCGGTCGTCGAAGCCGACGGCGTGGTGCTGGTCGACCTCAACGACGCAAAACCGCTTCCGTCGTCCTGGCGCAGCTTCCGCGCAAAGTATCCGAAGGTCGACTTCATGCTGAGAAGCCACTCGCCGGCGTGGTCGTATCCGACGCGCTACACCTTCGAAGACCCGGCCGATCGCCTACCCGTCGATGCTCGGACGTATATGGAGGCCTTCGTTGCGGCTGCGCAACAGCTGCGCCC
This sequence comes from Candidatus Cybelea sp., assembly GCA_036489315.1. Taxonomy (NCBI): domain Bacteria; kingdom Bacillati; phylum Vulcanimicrobiota; class Vulcanimicrobiia; order Vulcanimicrobiales; family Vulcanimicrobiaceae; genus Candidatus Cybelea; species Candidatus Cybelea sp. The sequence goes on along the minus strand of DASXFZ010000053.1, from coordinate 32,973 downwards.
GCGCTACGCGGTCCCGTTTGCCAGCGGAATCTGTCACCTGCATCGCGAGGTTCGCGACGAGAATCGGTTCCTGGTCTCGGCTCCGGAAATGAAGGCGTACTTCGAAGCGAATTCGGCGCGCGCGCCGCAGACCTCGCTGATCGTGATGCCGGTCGGAAGTTCGTGGTCGTCGGAATCGGGTTTCAGCCTCACCGGCGCCGTCGTTAGCGATATGGTCGCCTACGCCGAGAAGCGAGCGCAAGAAGTGCAAGAACGCCTTGAAAAAGCGTACGGATCCGAAGATCAGAAGCACATTGCGTTCGACGACTTTTCGAACTATTTCACCAAGTTTCTTAAAGCGACGCGGCTTCTACGACCGTTGATGAATGCTCGTTGGGTCTTCCCGATCGAGAAGCCCAGCCCCGAGTATTGGTGCGTCGACTTTCGCACCGGCAAGATCGAGCGGCTGGAGCGGATGCCCGAAGCCTACGACAGCGCGGTAACCGTGCACCCCGCCGTACTCTCCGGCTCGCTGCGCAATACCGTCTTTACCAATGTGGATATCTCGAAGCGATGGCGCGTGCACGTCAAACGCGGCAGCGCGATGCGCCACTTCATCGTAACCAATCTGCTGCTGCTGTACGAAGCGGAGTATCTTTCGGCAAAGCGGATCTTCTCGCGGCGATTTATCACCGGCTACCTGCGGCGCTTCCCCGAGGTCGTCGATTACGTGCAGATGGCGTTCAAAACGGCAACCAAAGGAAAAGACTCGCTCGTCCAGGCTGTAACGAGTATCGCTGAGGGATAGAGCATGTGCTTGGCGCGTCTAAACAAGCGAGCGAATTTGCGCGCGAAAAAGCCGACTAGCATAAATTTCAAGGCAGGGGATGCTCTCGGGAACCGCTAACCGTCGGGGCGGGAGCCCCATACTAATGTAGTCCGTCCTGAATGCGGGAGGCTGATACGCCATACTCCCTTGTCAGGGTCAAACGGTCTACCTGCCACGGAGTCCCCAATCAGGCTTGCCGAGAGAGCCTGGTGACCCCCATACACACTTTCATGAAAGAAATGGAGCAAATTTCTAAATGAAGATCTCGAGTCTAGCCAACTACGCCGTCGGCGTAACCGTGGCTGCCGCTCTGCTCGCGGGATGCAGCACGGGCGGAAACTCAGGCCTCAACCCCACGATGAGCCCCCAGGGCCGGGGCCCGGGCGGGACGCTGTCCTATAACGGCCGTCTCATTGCGTCGGCGGTACTGCCGCAGTCGCGTCCGATCCAGATCCCCGTACAGCCCGATAAGCACAAGAAGAAAAGCGCAGACGAGTACATCTCGAATTTCTACGCCAGCTCGATTCTTGAGTTCAACTACCCGAAGAGCAACTCGTCCGTCGGCACCGTCGGCGGCTCGACCGATCCTCAGGGCATGTGCACGATGAACGGCAAAGGAACCTGGTGGGTCGTTTCCTCCGGTTCCGACCAGGTATTAGAGTACAAGGCCGGCGGCACGTCCCCGATCACAACGCTCAGCGTAACGGCCGGCGAGCCGGCTGGCTGTTCGGTTAACAGCAAGGGCGACGTCGCCGTTTCGATCCTCGGAGCGGGCGATGTCGTTGTGTTTGCCGGTGGCAAGGGCTCAGGCACCACGATTGGCAACGGTCTGGCGAGCAGCTACTTCCTCGGCTACGACAAGGCCGGCGATCTCTTCGTTGACGGCAAAAACGCCGGCAGCACCTTCGCATTTGCGGAGATGAAGGCCGGCGGCAAGACGTTCTCGCCGATCACCGTGTCGAACAGCATCCTGTTCCCGGGTCAAGTGCAGTACGACGGAACGTACATCACGATCAACGACCAGGAAGCTCACGATATCTATCAATACACGGTCAAAGGCAGCAAGGCGACCGTCAAAGGTACGGTTGCTCTGAACGGTACCTCTGACTGCGTCCAGACGTGGATTGCTGGAAAACTCGTCTATTGCCCGGATGCCGGAAACGAGAACGCCACGGTGTTCAAATACCCGGCCGGCGGCAACGCCGTCGCGACCCTCTCGGGAAGCTTCGACGGCCCGATCGGCTCGGTTTCGGTCAAGAAGTAACGCACACCGCGACGGTGTAAATCGGTACGGACCGATTGAAATGGGCTCGCTTCGGCGGGCCCATTTCTTTTAAAGGGAATCGATTTGCAGAGAGCACAAATTCGATCGCGATGAAAGATTATCGCGGCGCGCTCGGCTTGCTCTCCTGCGCGGCCGTTTGCGCGTGCTCGAGCGGTTATCGGCCCGCGACGCTGCCCTATGCTTCGGCTGCTCTCAAACTGACGGGCAGTTCGGCGGCCGGTGCCGGCAAGATCGAGCACGTCGTGTACATCGTCCAAGAAAACCGCAGCTTTAACGACATGTTCATGGGTTACCCCGGCGCCCATACGGTATCGCGCGGCAAGAACTCCCTGGGCAAGACGATCAAGCTGCAGCCCGTGAGCCTCAAAGTCGTGTACGACGTCGACCATACCGCCGCCGCGATGTTCGCTGCGTGCGACGGCACGGGTAAGCTGCCGGGGACCCACTGCCGTATGGATCACTTCAACCTAGAGACTCAAGAGAGCGGCCCTCCAAACGGCCAATACGTCTACGTTCCTCACTCCGAATCGAAGCCGTACTTCGATATGGCGCACGAATGGGTTTTGGCCGATCGGATGTTTGCCTCGCAGCTCGATGAAAGCTTCGTCGCGCATCAGTACATTATCGCCGCCCAGGCGCAGTCGAGCGTAAACGTTCCCAGCGGAGCCTGGGGGTGTGCAGCCGCGCCGGGCGACAGAGTCGAGATCATCACGCGGCAGAGAACGATACAAGGTACCCAACGCCCCTGCTACGACTATCAAACGCTCGGAGACGAGCTGGACGCGGCGGGTCTCTCCTGGCGTTTTTATACCGGCAAATACTCTCAGCCGCTGGCCGGGTTCTGGTCGTCATATCAGGCGGTAAAGCACATCTTCCGCGGGCCCGATTGGCCTAAGGACATCATCGTTCCCCAGAAAAAATTCCTCACCGACGTAGCGGCGGGTAAGCTGGCAAACTTTACCTGGATCACGCCGACGTGCGAGAACTCGGATCACATGTCGTGCGGCGGCGGATTTGGGCCCTCGTGGGTAACCTCGCTGGTCAATGCGGTCGGGAAGAGTAAATTCTGGAACTCAACGGTGATCTTCGTGCAGTGGGACGACTGGGGCGGGACGTTCGATCCGGTGCCGCCCCCCCACCGAGGCTACGATGGGGTCGGGTTCCGCGTGCCGTTGATCGTGATTTCTGCATATGCGAAGAAGAACTACGTTTCGCACGTGCAGTACGAAACGGGCAGCGTGCTGCGTTACGCCGAAGATCTTTTCGGATTGCCTCAACTCTCCGCGGCCGACCGGCGCGCAACCTCGCCGGCGGCCGACACTCTTAATTTTTCGCAGAGACCCCGCAAGTTCGTGCCGATCGATGCGCCGCACGGGCCGCAGTTTTTCTTGCAGCAGCCCGCCGACGACCGCATGCCCGATACCCAGTAAACGAGCGCAGGAGCTCGCCGCTAATGAAGAGGGCGGGTGCCCGCGGCGCCCGCCCTCTTTTCTTGCCTCGACGGCCGGTCGCTAGAGCGCCTTGGCCCCGTTCGGAGTTCCCCAGCCGTCCGGGCCGGAGTAGGTCCCGAATTGTTTGGTCCCCGCGGTGCAGAGGTACGAGCCGCCGCAGGAGCCGTCACTGCCGGTCGTTACCGGGTTGATCTCTTTCTTCAGTTTCTTCTTGGCGAGCTTCCAGAGGTTCTCGCCACCGGTCTGCTTCGTCGAGTTGCCCGCCAGCCCGACGATGCCGGCGACGAGCGGCGACGAGACGCTCGTGCCATTGATTGCGATCCAGCCGCCGTACTGGTAGCTGTCGTACTCGCCGGCCGCAACCGCGACCGCGGAGACGTCGTTACCCGTGCGAAGAGTGCAGCTCGGATCCTTTTGCCACGAGGGCTTGGCTTCTCCGGTGTTGGAGCAGCCGCCGCCGGTGCCGGGCCAAACGACTTCACTGAAGCCCCGTTTGCCCTTGGCGTTGCTGAGAACGGTGCCGCCGACCGCGATCACGCTTTGGAACGTGGCCGGGTCGACGAGGCCTAAACCGGTGTCGCCGGCGCTGGCCAGATACGTGATTCCCTTGGTGTCGTAGTCGGACTCGCTGCCGCCGGTGCCGTCGTAGCTGTTGGTGACGATCGTCGCGCCCAACTTCACGGCCTCTTTTTCGGACGCCTCGAGGTCGCTCCAAGCGTTGGAGTTTCCTTCGACGAGGATGACTTTGCAGTTGGGGCAACTCGCCGAAACCATGTCGACGTCGAGATCGATCTCGAGGCCCCATCCTTTGTTGCCTGTCGGATAGTTGCTCTGCTGCCCGCTCTGGTTGTACTTCAGCAGCGTGCTCTTCGGAAGGCCCATGCCGGAACGGTAGGTGTTGAAGTCGGTGACGACGTTCGGATTGTCGTAGGCGTCGACGATGCCGACGACTTGACCCTTACCGCCCGAGGATGACGGCAGATTATAGGCCTTTTCGAGCTCCGAGGCGCTCCAGCCGGGGTACGCGTTGTGGCGGATCTTGCCGACGCTTTGGTCGTAAGGGACCAACGCGTCGCATTGCGCTTGGCCGATGTGGCTTCCGCCGCAGGCCGGGTATGCGGAGTGCGCCCACTCCGGAACGTGTGCCGCGCCGAGGCCCGCAAGTCCGGACACCGACGGCACGTTTGAGGAGCCGCCGGCACTACAGGCCGCGACTCCGAGTGCCACTGCGAGCGGCACAATAAGTTTAAGGGGTCCCTTCACAAAAGCTCCTTTGATGGTATGGTCTGGGAATTTGCTGTGTTACCATCTGGGCGGCATTCCTACCTGCCACTTCGGGCCGAAGGCCGCCGGCTGCATGCAAGCGCCTTTTTGTGACCGTAAATGCGCGGACGGGAGAACGCGCGAGCGCATCGGAACGTTCTCTTTGTAGGGCCCCAAAAACGGCTCGGCGTTTTCATCATGTTCTTTTCGAATCGCGAGGGCATCGCTCGCGGAAGTAGAGGTCTTTTGTAGATGAACCCAACGCGGATCGCTGCGATCCTGGCTTTGTCGTCGCTCTCGTTAAGCGGCTGCGGTACGGGATTGCATTCCTCACTGCCGTCCCTTGCGAGTGCGGGTACCTTCGGCGCGGCCGCGACGACCGGCAGCGGGAAGATCGAGCACGTCGTCTACATCGTGCAAGAGAATCGCAGCTTCGACAATCTGTTCCAGGGTTATCCGGGAGCCGATACCGTTTCGAGCGGCATGACGACGACGGGGCAGAAGATCGTCCTGCAGCCGGTAAGCCTGAAGGTGTCCTACGAGATCGATCATTCGGCGCGTGCGATGTTCAGCGCGTGCCACGGCACCGGGAAGCTGCCGGGGACGCACTGCCGCATGAACGGTTTCAATAAAGAATTTCAGGAAGGTGGACCGCATAACGGACAGTACGTGTACGTTCCGCATAGTGAGAGCAAACCGTACTTCGACATGGCCCACGAGTTCGTTCTGGCCGACCGAATGTTCGCCTCGCAGCTCGATGAGAGTTTCGTCGCGCATCAGTACATCATCGCCGCCCAGGCGCACTCCAGCGTCGACGTTCCTTCCAACCAGTGGGGCTGCGAAGGCGCCTATACCGATTCTGTCTCGGTGATCAATCATCAGCGCCAGTATGACGGCGATCAGCGCCCCTGCTTCGACTACAAGACCCTAGGCGACGAGCTTGACGACGCCGGCCTGAGCTGGCGCTTCTATACGAGTGCGTACAGCGAGCCGTTGGGTGGTTTCTGGTCCGGATATCAGGCCGTCAAACATATCTTTAACGGACCGGACTGGAAGAAAGACGTGATCACGCCGCAGAAGCGGTTTCTGACCGACATCAAGGCGGGGCACTTGGCGAGCTTTACCTGGATTACGCCGCTGTGCGAAGACTCGGACCATCTCTCGTGCGGCGGCGGGATGGGTCCCTCGTGGGTGACGTCGCTGGTCAACGCCGTGGGCAAGAGCAAGTTTTGGGACTCGACGGTCGTTTTCGTGCAGTGGGATGATTGGGGAGGGCTCTACGAGCACGTGCCGCCGCCGTTTCGAGGCTACGACAGTTTAGGCTTCCGCGTGCCGCTGATCGTGATCTCTCCGTACGCTAAGAAGAACTACATTTCGCACAAGCAGTACGAAACGGCGAGCGTGCTTCGTTTTGCCGAGGATCTTTTCAACTTGCCCCAGCTGTCCGCTGCCGATGCGCGCGCCCTCTCGCCTGCGGGAGATTGTCTCAATTTTGCGCAGAAACCACGGAGCTTCGTTCCCATCAAGGCTCCGCAGGACGCCGAATTTTTCCTGAGACAGCCGGCCGACCCGCGAATTCCCGACGAACAGTAACGCCGCTATTCGTCGTCGACGGGTAAGCCGGATGGCGGTTGTTTGAGGAAGTACGCTCGGCTGCGCCTTGACGGAATCGCGATAAAGGGCCGCGGCGTCTGATGGAAGTCGAAGATCCCGGCGATGCTCGCCGAGCTCTGGTCGGTCGTTCCGAGCCGCCCTAAACTCCACGTGTCTTCGATGAACCTCACGACGCTGCCGAACTCGTAGGTGGTGTGCGAGATCTTATTTCGCGCGACGTAGGGTGAGACGACGAGCAGCGGAACGCGGAAGCCGCGCCCGCCTTGGCGGTCGACCGTCGGCGGCTCGACCTCGTCGTAGAGGCCTCCCCAGTCGTCCCAGAGGATGACGACGGCGGTCGACTTCCAGTACTTGCTGCGGCCGATAGCGTTGACGACGCTTGCGACCCACGAAGGCCCAGTATCGGACGGATATCCGGAGTGGTCGGAGTTGATCCCGTCGGGGATCACCCACGACATCGACGGCAGCGCGCCGCGATCGATGTCGCCCAAGATGTTTTTCTCCGGCTGCGATATGTGCGCGTTCCACTCTTTGGAGTTGCCGTAAACCGACGAGATTGCGAGAAACGCGTTCCAGTGCGATCCAGTCTCGCCTCGCCAGGCCGGCGTGTAATATTTCCACGAGACGCCCTTCGCGTCGAGCAGATCCGCGAGCGTCGCGTAGTTCTTTCCACCATCGGGGAAACTCGAGGTGCACGGGAACGGCCCTTTGTTTTTCTCGTACTTGAGCGCGGTCGTGATGAGGGAGGTTTTGCTGGTCTTTTCGGCCGGGCAGCCCCAAGGGGAAAGCGTGGGATCGTCGATGAGGCTCTCCGTAGCGCTGATCTGCGTGTCGCCGCGAATCAGATCTTGGTGCGCGGTAAAGCTGCCGCTGCCTTGCGTTTGGAAAAAGCGGTCTGCGATCGCGTAGTCCTTCGCAATGTCCCAGTACGGAGCGATATCGCTCGGGTCGACGTACTGATAGGGTGCGCTGCCTTCCGGCTTACCGGTCGACTGATAAATGATGTGATTGAAGCCGTCCATATTACCGTCGCGATACGCCGTCTTATAGGCGGGATAGGTATGGCGCAGCGTGTTCGGAGATTCGAGATGCACCTTGGCGAGTGCGATTTGGCGCGTCGCACCATCGAGGAACTCTCTTCCGATCGTCGTGCCGGCCGTTCCGGGGAAGGTTGCGAAGAGATCGTTGAAGGTCCGATTCTCTTGAACCACCACGACGATGTGCTCGATCGGCGTTGCGGCTGCGCGATATTCGGCCGCGGGCAGCGCCGCAAAACCGGCGGGCGGCGCAGCGCCGCGCGAGCAGGAGGCAAGCGCCGCGCCGGCCGCAATTGCGACGGCCCGGCGCGTGAGGCTCACGGCGCCGCGGCGGCGCTCGCTCGCTGTGCGATCGAACCGACGTCGTAGCCGAACGACTCGGCGACCGGACTCGTAACCGCCGTGATGTCGGCGAGCTCCCCGGCGCTGAAGACCGGCTTGTAGTAGTCGGGGAAAGAGAGCTTCTTGCCGTACGCTTCGCGCGTCGCGGCAAAGCCTTCCGGGGCGAGCCCCGTGTGCGCGAGGATACGGTCGATCGTCGCCAGCGAGTCCGAGCAAAGGTCTTCGTAGCGCACGACGCAGACGCGCCCCTTGAGCTGCGGGTCGTCGGCGATCTGCCTCGCGATGAATCCGTAGACGTACGCCCAGTAACGAGCGCGCGACTGGACGACCTGCCCCGCGTCGAAGAGCCGGCGGATCTCGTGCAGCACCTCGGGGCTGCCGACGTTGGCCATAACCTGATGCGGGCCGAACTCGTGATGGCCGGTCAGCTCGATGATCTCGATCTGACGCGGGTCGTCACGCTCGAGCTCGGCCCAGATTCGATCCTGCTTGATCATCGACGCAATGTGATCGATCGGGTTGCGCACGTAAAGCAGGAAGCGCGCGTCGGGAAAGAGACGGCGCAAGTACTGCATGCGCACGACGCACATGATCGCTTTGCTGACATAGCGCGTGCGGCCGCGAACGAGCTCGAGCTTGCGCAGATGATCGACGTAGAAGCGTTCGAAGCCGGGGTTCGAAGTCGAGCCGTCGAGGACGCTGTATTTGCTTTCGTCGTGGATGAATGGGAAGAAGTGCTCCCAGAGAATCTCCTCGCCCATCTCGGCGCTGTCGCGCGTCACTTGGATGCGGTCGCGGTGAATGCGGGGCACCGGTTTGCGCATCGCGTCGACGGGTATTCGCGGGAAGACCTGATTCCAGACGTACGGCATGTACGGCATCAGGAAGTCCGCGTACTTGTGCGTGACGACGTCGGGATGTTCGCTGAGCATCTGCAGCGTGATCGTCGTCCCCGCTCGGGGAAGCCCGCAGATGTAGACGGGCCGGTCTATCGACTGGGTGGCGATGCGCCGTTCCAGCATCTTGGATTCGAGGTTCCCTAACGCCACGAAGAGGGGCGCTGCAGCGTGAACGCCGCGGACGCTCCAATAAAACGGAGCGGGAACGGAAAACTTTTGCGGCTTAGCCGTTTCTGATGTAGCCATTGTCGGGGCTAGACCTTCTCGAAGAGCGCGCCGATTACTGTCAGGCCCGGCCCAAAAGCCATGCTGAGGATCTTCGTGCCGACGGGGATCTCGCCGGAGTCGACGATCAGCTGCCAGATGTGGGGGGCCGTGGCCGAGGCCATGTTTCCGTTCTCGTAGAGAACCTTGCGGCTCAGTGCAATCTGCGACTCCTCGATGCCGAGGCGGCTGCGAATCTGATTGAGGATCGCGGGGCCGCCGGGGTGGATCGCAAAGGTCATCGCATGTTTTTCGCGCTCGAAATCGAGGCCGACTTGCTCGCAGATCGAGGTAACGAAATCGGCGATCGAATCGCGGATCATGAAGGGCACGCGCTTGGAGAGCGACATATCGAACTGCAGCGGCCCGGGACGCAGCGTCATCTCCGGCAGAGAATCGGGCAGAATGTATTCGTCGATCGCCAGTACCTTGAGCCCGTTGCCTTCGGTGCGTTCGAACTCCGTCTGCGGATAGGCCGCATACTTGATGAAGCCGTCGGCGAAAAGCGTCGACGTTACGAAATTATCGGGCTCGTCGCCCAACAGATCGAAGTGCAGCGACAAGAACTCGGTGTGGACGAGATCGACGCGCCGCTTGCGCTTCGGCAGCGAGTCGAACGACGAGCCGACGAGCCCCACCGCCGTTCGCACGGCTGGAAACGCGCCGTAGCATCCCATGTGATACGAATGCGTGACGCCGGTGTTAAGCCACTTGCGACGCGAGAGAAATGTCTGCACCGGACTCGGCGAGATGTACCCGGAGCAGCTAACGTGCACGATGTCGTCGGGAGGCTGCGCGTTCGGATCGGCGTAGACGCGTTCGAAAATGTCGCACGCGATCTCTTCGAAAAGGCTCATGCGTTCGTCGAGCGCCTCTCCCGTTGCGGCTCGCAGATCGCCGTAGCTGCGAATCGTCTCGTATTCGCTCTCGGGATTCGGAACGACGAAGCGTGACGTCAGCACGCTGACCTGGCGCCGGGCGATGTGCTGGCTCGAGGCGCCGTAACGCCCCATGCGCTCGGTAATCAAACGCGCGAGCTCCTCGCGCTCTTCGCGAGATTTCAAGCCTTTGCGCGCGCTCTGCGCGATCGTCATGAAGTGTGCCTGAATGCGTTTAAGTTCGTCTTGCCCGCGCGGCTCGGTCATTAAAATTCGCTGGAAATCCGCGAGCACGACCGGCACCGCGACGGGGCGCGCATTAGGCGCGGCAATCGCGGCCGGGGCCGTGCGTGGGCCGGAATCGGAGATTTTTTCAAGCGTACTCATATAAACCCAGGACTGTTGTTCGCCGTCGGGCTCATTCTTCCATGCGGGCGGAGTTTGCCGTTGTGATTCACGTGACATGAGTAATCTCAGTTACCTTTTGTGTGGTTGCGTCTTATCATTTATTCATCATCGACGGGCCGGTTCGAGGGGCGCTGGTGCAGGAAATACGCTCTCGCGTATTTGGACCCGATGGGAACGAACGCGCGAGGTTGTTGCGTAAAGTCAAAAAAATCGTCGAGGAAGCTGGTAGCGTTCTTGTCCGAAGTACCCAGCGAGGGTAGGTCCCAGTTCCCTTCCACGAACTTGATGATGCTGCCGAAATCGTACTCGTCGTGCGATACGTAACCCATCTTCGCGTACGGCGAAACGACGATCGCCGGTACCCTGAAGCCCAAACCGCCGTAGCTTCGCTCGCCCGGCGGAGCCACGTGATCGTACCAACCGCCCCAATCGTCCCACACGATGACGATCGCCGTGGTCTTCCAGGCCGGACTCTCGCCGATGGCGTTGACGACTTGCGCGACCCACGAGGGACCCGTATCTGAATTGTCGCCCGGGTGATCGGAGTTCTGATAGTCGGGTATTACCCAGGAAACGGCCGGGAGCGTGTTGCGGCGAATATCGGTGAAGACTTTCGTCTCAGGGCTCGCTTGATTCGTCTGCCATTCAGGCCCGTACCGGACGGCCTTGATCGCGTCGAACGCGTTCCAAAGGTTTCCGCCGAAGCTTTCCCCGACCGCCGGCGCGTAATAGCGCCAGGAAAGGCTCTTCGCATCGAGCGTGTCCCGCAGCGTCCGATACGTCAGGCACGGAAAGGGCCCGGCGTTCTGGTACTGTTTCCATAGGCCGCTCTGCGTGATCAGCGAGGTTGTGGTGCCGGGATTCGCGTCGCAGCCCCATGGCTGGCCCGCTCCGCCGCTAGGAAAATCGATAAGGTTGTATGTCGAGTTGATCGCCGTGTCGCCGCGAATCAAATCCTGATGCGCCGTAAAACTGCCGCTGCCTTGCGTTTGAAACAGGTGATCGGCGAGCACGTACTGTTTGGCCAAGTCCCAGTACGGCCGGATCTGCGCCGGCAGGACGTACTGATAGACGTACGTTCCCGACGTTCGTCCGATTGGCACGATATCGAAATCGTTCATCTTCCCGTGGTTCCAGTCGCGCAGCCAGAACGAATAGCCGTTGTTCGGCGAGATCGGACTCTCGAGATTGGACGGCCGAAGGCGCAGCGTACCGCCGTTATGAGTTTTACCCACGGTTGTCCCGTCGGCGCCGGGGAAGGTGGCGAAGAGATTGTCGAAGGTGCGGTTCTCTTGAATCACGATGACGATGTGCTTGAAATGCTTACCCTGCTTTGCCGGAGGCGGCGGCAGGAAAGGGGCCGCGGGCGAGCGCGCCGATCCGCCGCCGCAGCCCGCCAATGCGGCCGAAACGGCACCCGCGCAAACGAGGGCCGCCAACGAGACAACCCGTACGCACCGATTTCGATCGCCCATACCCTAAGAGCATATGGTTCGGGTTCGCACGGCATCCCTTCCCGGACGAGCGCTCGCCGCGGCAGCCGATGATCGTTCGCGCGACAGCGAAGGCCGTCATCGAGGCTGGGCGACTCTTGCGCGAGGGCGGCGTCGTCGCCTTTCCAACCGAGACCGTTTATGGGTTGGGGGCCGACGCATTCCAGCCGCACGCGGTCGCCGCGATCTTTGAAATCAAGCAGCGACCGTCGTTCGACCCGCTGATCGTTCACGTGACCGATACGGCGATGCTGGAACGAGTGGCCGCAACAGTTCCCGCAATGGCGGTTTCACTTATCGAGCGCTTCTGGCCGGGTCCGTTGACGCTGGTGCTGCCCAAGCGAGCCGAACTACCGGAATTGGTTTGCGCGGGGTTGTCGACAGTCGCCGTCCGCATGCCCGCGCACCCGATCGCTCGCGCTCTGATCGAAGCGGCGGGATCCCCGCTGGCCGCTCCCAGTGCCAATCCCTTTGGGCGCGTCAGCCCCACGCGAGCCGAGCACGTCGAACGGATGCTCGGCCATCGCGTGGCGTTGATACTCGACGGAGGTGCAGCCGAGCGCGGAATAGAGTCGACGATCGTCACGCTCGACCCGCGCCCGGCGCTGTTGCGTTCGGGTGCGATTACCGTTGAAGAGATCGAGTCGCTGATCGGTCCCCTGGAGCGTGCAATCGACGGCATGGAGCTTCGTGCTCCGGGGCAGCTGGCGACGCACTACGCACCGGCGACGCGGTTGCGTGTCGTGGAGCCCCGCGACGTTCCGCTGGTCGAACGCCGCCGAGCGGCCGTTATTGCGCTCAGAGACTCCTTCGAGGGCTATGCTGCCTCGCGCGTGCTTTCCGCGAGCGGCGACCTTCGCGAGGCTGCAGCCGGCCTCTTCAAAACTCTTCACGAACTCGATGCGATGGGGCTCGAACGCATCGATGCGCAGCCGGTTGCTGAGAACGGGCTGGGAATGGCGATCATGGATCGCCTTCGCCGAGCTGCCCGCTGAAACGCCTCGGCGCTGCAAAGCGTTTTCCAGGTGGGTAAAGAAGAAAGGGTCATGATGCTCAAACGCGATCTCCTTCGTTATGCTGCGCTTTGTACGGCAGCGGTCATCTGTTTTGGCGCAGCGCCGGCCGGCGAGGTCTTGCCGTATCAGGTTGCCGGTGACGTCGCGGAGAGCTATCGTCTATTGACGACGACCTATTACGATCCCGTCGAGCCGCACGTGCTGCTCGCTGCAGCCGGCGGTGCGCTCGTCGACACGGCTCGTAAACACGGGGTCGCGATTTCGCCGCCGGCCCTGCACGCGAGCTACGATCGCGACGCGACGGTTGCGCAGCTCGACGCCGCGATCGCGAACGCCGCGCATGCAGCGCACGTGCCTCCCAGCGAGTTCGCCTACGCGGCGATCATTGCGATGGCGAAGGCCGTGAACGATCGTTACACGCAGTTCTTTACGCCTACGGAGTTCAAGGCGTTCAACGAGGCCTTGGATCCGGCGCGCATTGGCGGTATCGGCGTGATGATCGAGCCCGACGCCGTCACCGGCTTCGTTCGCCTCACCTACGTTCTCCCCGGCACGCCCGCCGAACGCGCTGGCCTGCAGGTCGGAGACCTCGTGATGTCGGTCAATGGTACGGCGACAAAGGGCCTCGCAGTGGACGCGGTCAGCGCGCTGTTGCGCGGCCAGGCCGGCACCGTCGTATCGGTGACCCTCTCCCGCGCGAATGCAACCTCGGTCGTCTCGATTACGCGCGACAACGTCCAGCCGCCGACCGTAATCTATAAGATGCTGGCCGATAACATCGGCTACGTCTGGGTGATGGCCTTCGGACGAGCGACGCCCACGGAGTTCGACCAGGCGCTAACGCGCCTCAACCAGCAGGGCGCAAAGGCGCTCGTTCTCGACCTGCGCAACGATGGCGGCGGCTACGTTGACTCGGCGTTGGATATCAGCTCGAGGTTCATCGCCAACAAGGCGCTGTTGACGGTCGAAGAGCGCGGGCGTCACGATACGACGATTCACGCCGACCCTAATCCCTCGATTACGCTGCCGGTCAGCGTGCTCGTCAATCAGTACACCGCCTCGGCTTCGGAGATCACCGCGGGTGCGCTGCAGGACGACGGAATCGCGATGCTGGTTGGCGCCAAGACGTTCGGTAAGGGCGTCATGCAGACGCTGACGCCGCTGCCGGACGGAGCGGCGATCAAGATCACTACCGCGCACTATCTCACGCCGAACCGCCGCGACATCAACCTGCGCGGCATCAATCCCGATATTCGAATCGACGAGAATCAGAACGCACGGTTCGGCGAGATCGATCGCGACTCGCAGCTCCGCGCAGCGATCTCTCAACTGCAGAAGCAGATCGCGACGAAGAGTTAGCTTTCGCTAGACGACCCGCTCGCCGTTGAGCGAGAGACGCCGGCCGGCCGAGTGCCGGCGAACCAATCGGACGACCGTTCCGTTGCTCGAGAACGCGACGTCGTCCATTAGACGCCGCATGAGGAAAATCCCGAACCCGCGGCCGCGGTGATCGGGCTTGATGCTCCCGTGATGGCCCGGCATAGGAAAGCCGTTGCCGCTATCGCGGACCTCGATCGAGAGCTCCGAACCGTCGAAGCGGCACTCGACCGTAAAGCCGAGCGTGTTCGCGCCGCAGCTTCCGTGCTCGACGGCGTTGCTCAGCGCCTCGCCCGCAGCAAGACGGATGTCCGCAATCTCGCTTTCCGAGAAGCCGCAGGCACTAGCAAAGCCTGCCACTCCCCGTCGCGCTAAGGCGACGTTGCGGATGTCATTTGTATAGTCGGCTCGATAATGTGTATTCAAAAAGATGGCGGTCCCGTAGAATACGCATTTCCCGGCTCTCAGCCTTGCCTAAACCTTTGCAAGGCACGAACCCCGTGTTTGAGACAGGTCGGAAGTCGGCGCAGGGCCGTCGAAAGCACAGCGCGGCGGACGCCGGGGCGATTAGCTCAGCTGGGAGAGCGCCTCCCTTACAAGGAGGATGTCGGCGGTTCGAGCCCGTCATCGCCCACCATATTTCGCCGCACGCGGCCCGCAAATCGACGGCGGCATCGTATTTGCAAACTGTGGTGGCCGCCAGGCGAACATTTGTTCGCTCGGCGGGGCTGCGTCGTTTGGTTGGGCGAGGAAGGAAAGCAAGGGCAAGGCAGAAATGGAGAGCCCCTATCCTCTCACGGGGAAAGGGAGTATGGGTTCATCCGGTCTTAGGAGCGGCAGCATTTATGCTTGCCGGCGATCACTGTTCGGTTTGAATCCATGCGGCTTATCGCGCCTTTCACCGACACGCAGAAAAAGGAGCCGCTCACATGCGTCCGATCATTCTCGCTTATGTCCTCCTACTAGGGGGAGTCGCCACATCGATCGCCGTTCATACAACCGCTGCAATAGCCTCGTCACTTCAGCTCTTCACGACGGAACCGCAAGCACAGCATCATTGCCCACACGACACAGTCGTCTGGCTCAACACGGCTTCGGGGATCTATCACCTAAAGGGAGAGCGCTGGTACGGCAACACGAAGCACGGTGCTTACGTCTGCGAGAAGGAAGCCGATGCTGCGGGCGACCGCGAAACCGAAAACGGACAATAGCTTAAGAGACTCGACGAGCGCCTGTTCGGCTATGCTTGCGTCGACCCTCGCTCCGCCGGCTGGGTACAAGCGAAAGCATGCTGATGACTATCGCTGCGGTGGCGCAGGCCGCCGTTAGCGCGCCCGCCGACCGATACTTTGGCAAGCTCAACATGAGCGCGCTGCGAATTCGCTATGAGACAATGCAGCTCAAGAAGCGTTATGAAACGCACCAACTACTGCCCGAGCAGGCCGAGCATCTGCTCCTGCTGACGGACGACGCGTTCGTGCAGTGGGCACGGGCGTATCCAAAGGACTCCTGGCTGCCGTCGACCGGGTACGCGATGGCGGCGCTCTTCGCCGAACTGCCGGGGGCGACTGCCCGCGAACGTGCGGTCGCCCTCTACGTCTACGTGAAAACGAACTTTCCGAGTTCTTCCTATGCGAAGGCCAGCCGCGCGGCGCTCCATCGCGGCGTACCGGCTAAGCGCGATCCGGCCTGGGCGGTTGCGATGCGAGCGGCTTCGTCCGCTGCCTCCCCGTCCCCGTCTCCGCCCGTCTCGCCCGTTGCCTCGCCGGTCCCAGGGAGTACGCAGCCGCCCCGGTAAAGGCACCCGAATGGAGACGTTGCCGGCCTACGCCGACATCGGCGTCGAGCGCGAAGGTGAGATCGCGATCGTCACGATGCGCCGCCCCGAGAAGCGCAATGCGCTCTCGCTGCAGATGATGCGCGAGCTCGACGCCGCACTCGCGGCGCTCGCCGGCGAGCAGGGCGTCCGCGCCGTGATTCTGCGCGGGGAGGGGCCGGCATTCTGCGCCGGCCACGATCTTCGCGAGCTGCGCGACCGCGACGCGGATGCATATGCGACGATTTTCGATGCCTGCGTCGCTTTGATGGCGCGTATCGTGGAAACCCCGCAGCCGATCATCGCGCAAGTCGCGCGCGTCGCAACCGCGGCGGGCTGCCAGCTCGTCGCCGCCTGCGATCTCGCGGTTGCTTCGACGGAGGCGTCGTTTGCGACGCCGGGCGTTCGCATCGGGCTCTTCTGCAGCACGCCGATGGTTGCGCTGACGCGCGCAATCGGTCGCAAACGCGCGATGCAGATGCTGCTGACCGGCGATCCCATCGACGCAAAGACGGCCCTGGATTGGGGCTTGGTCAACCGCGTCGTGCCGCCGGAACAGCTTGCGGCGGCAGCGCTCGAGCTCGCTGCGAAGATCGCGTCGGCGAGTCGCACCGTCGTGGGCATCGGCAAGGCTGCGTTCTACGCGCAGATCGATCTCGACCAAGCGTCGGCGTACCGCTATACAAACGACGTGATGACCCGCAATGCGCTCGAAGCCGATGCACGTGAGGGCATCTCCGCATTTCTCGAAAAGCGCAGACCGAACTGGTGACCGCCGTCTTGGAGGGGATAATCCCCTACCGTTGAAGCCGAACCGTCCGCGTCACTCGACTCGTGGGCCGCGAGCGATGCGATGAAATCACAAGCGTCGCCCACACCCGGTATGCGTGACCCGACAAAAAGGGACTCGCGCATACGCGACGGCAGGAGGGCTCGCCCATGGCGAGCCCTTCTGTAATCACTGGGCCGCCAGGCAGAAAAACGGCCTCGGCGGAGCGAACCAGACTCGCTTCGTGACGCTCTATACTCCCAGAACGCGCTACGCGGCCGTCGTCTTACTCGTTGCGCTCCTCGCTTCGCTGGCCGTCGCCTTCTTCCGCGTACGCACCGAGTCGCACGCCCGGCGCGTCGAGCTCGCCATGGACTTTACCGATCTCGACGCACTGGCGCGTTCCTACGACTACAATCCGGCCGCATTCCTGATCGCGCTGCGGCGCGCCGGCCTCACGTCGCTTGCGCTGACCGAAGAGCTCGGGACGAACGTCGGAAACAACGGCAAGGCCTACGCCACGACCGGGGCTTCCCTAGTCAATCAGGCGCGGCTTGCGCCGATCCGCGACCCCCTGCTCGCGCGCCTGGTCGCGAACCGGCGGATCGACGACGGCGCGATCTACCTGATCGTCTCCGATCCATCGACCTATCATCGCTACCTTTCGCAGCTTTCGCTGCACTTCAGTCGCAACAGCGTGCGCGTCTTGCGAGCGACGCGGCCGTGGCTGATCGAGGTGCGAACGCAGGTCGACTACTTCAATGCGGTCGCCCTCGGGATTCCGACCGGGCAGATCGAGCTGGCGCACCGTCTCGCGCTGCTCGTCGTGCCGCGCTTTCAAAACGACGAGCGCTTCAAGGCGCCGCAGATCGATGCGCTCTTCGACGACGTACTGCGCTACGATCCGAAGGTTTCGACGGTTATCTTCTTCGGTCTCGGCAACGCCGTCGTCGGTTATCCGGATCACCTCGAGGATACCGCCGCGGCATTCAAGCGGCACATTTTTAACTTCGGCTCGATCGAGACGTACGATCCCAGCCAAGTGCAGAAGGGGAGTGAAACCCTCGCGCGTCTGATCCCGGGACGGACGGTGCGCGTCCAAGCGATCGCCAAGACCGAGCTGGACAAGCTCAAGCTCGACGAGATCGTCGCGCGATACGTTCTCGGCGTGCGCGAACGCAACGTTCGCGTCGTTTATCTGCGACCGTGGGCGCACCAAGACGGCAACCTTTCGATCGAAGCGACCAACGTCGAGATGGTCAAACGGATCGCCGACGAGCTGCGCGCCGACGGCTTGCGGCTCGGCCGCGCGACACCGATACCGCAGTATCGCGGTAACAATCGCATCCTCGTCGGCTTGGCAGCACTCGCCGTGCCGTCGATCTTCATCCTCTTGCTCGAGTTCTTCGGATGGTATCGCCGCAGCATCGCCGCGGCCGCGTACGCGTTGACCGTCGCGCTCTACCTTGGCGGCCTGCTCGCGCATCACGATGCTTTTGCTCGTTCGGCTATCGCGCTGGCCGGGGCGCTGCTCTTCGCGACCGCGGCCCTGCTGACTTTGATTCCCGCCTGGCGCGAGGTGCCCGCTCCGGCCATTGGGACGCAGCTCGTGCGAAGCCTCGGTTGGACGGTGGCGGCCACCGGCGTCGCGCTGCTCGGGGCGCTCGTCGTCGTCGGGCTGATGAGCATGCCGCTTGCGATGGAAGAGATCGAGCGTTTTCGCGGCGTCCGGCTCGTGCTGGCGCTTCCACCGCTCATCGCGCTCGTGCTGTACCTCTTCGACCAGCGATTCGGTTCGGGCATCGAACGCCCGCGAGATGTGTTCCTCTCACCGGTGCTCGCGTATCAGCTCTTGGGCGGGATCGCGATCGTCGCGGCCGGCGCGTTGATGCTCGTGCGCAGCGGCAACGACAGCGACATCTCGCCCTCTCCCATCGAGCTTGCGTTGCGGCATTTCCTCACGGCGGCGCTCAGCGTGCGGCCGCGTTTCAAAGAGTTTTTGATCGGCTTCCCCGCGATGATGCTGCTCCCGGCGCTGCTGCCGCCGCATCGTCGTGCCGTCGGCTGGCTGCTCGCCTTGGCTATCGGCGTTGGAATCGGTGACGTCATCGACACGTTCTCCCATCTGCATACGCCGATCGAGGTCTCGCTGCTGCGCGTCGTCAACGGATTGATCGTCGGCCCCATCATCGGCGCGCTGCTGATCTGGATCTACCGGCGTCGCGTGCCTGCGCAGCCGTGAGCGCCCGCGTGCTCGTATCGGGTTACTACGGTTTCGGGAATCTGGGCGACGAGGCGCTGCTCGAGGTGATCGTCGAGGGCGTGCGGCGCACGCTTCCGGCGGCGACGATCGAGGTGCTTTCGGCGACGCCGCAGCGCACCGAGTCTTCACTGCGAGTCGAAGCGACCCCACGCTGGGAGTGGCGCGCGGTGCGAGAGTCGATTCGCCGTGCCGACGTCGTGCTCTCCGGCGGCGGCGGGCTGCTGCAGAATCAAACGAGTCTGCGCAGTCTGCTCTACTACGCCTCGATCCTGCGAGAGGCGGTACGCGCCGGGCGCAAGGCGATGATCTTCGCTCAGTCGATCGGCCCGCTCGACTTCTGGGGCCGATTGCTCGTACGAAGATTCTGCCGCGGCGTGAACCGCGCGACCGTACGCGACGAACGATCGTTGCGGCTGCTGCGCGAACTGCTGCCGAGGACGCCGATCGAGCAGACCGCCGATCCGGTATTCCTCTACGAGTCGCCGGAAGCGGGCGTCGATCTTTCGGCCGAGGGTTTGGGCCCTGAGAGCGGGCCGTACGCGGTTATTAGCGTGCGGCGCTCCGCCGGATCGCGCGACGCACCGCAGATCGTGGCGCGCGCCGTCGATCGTTTGGCGGAGCGCCACGGTATTCGATCGGCCTTCCTGCCGCTCGGGGGCGCGGCCGACGCGGCGATCTCGACCGACGTTATCCGCGCCTGTGCCTCTGCTCCCGTGCTGCTCCCCGAGTGCTCTCTCGCAAAGGCGGCGGCGATCCTGAGCGAAGCGCGCGTCGTCATCGGTATGCGCCTGCACGCGCTGGTCCTCGCCGCGCGGCACGGCGTTCCGTTTCTGGCGATTCCGTACGATCCCAAGGTGAGCGCACTCTGCGAAGATCTCGAGTATCCGCTGCAGCCGCTGTGGACGCCGGGCGCGCAGCGCCCGCCCGACGGGCAGATCGACGAACTCGTCGATCGGCTGGTCACCGAGCGCGACGGGCTCTCGGCGGCGCTGTGCGCGCGCGCCGACGTCATCGCAAAGGCTGCCGAACGCAATTTCGCAGTGCTTCGCGAACTCTTGAACGAGCAATGACGGACTACCGAGCGACGCTAAACCTCCCCCGCACCGGCTTTCCGATGAAGGCGGATCTGGCAACGCGCGAACCGCAGCGCGTTGCGTGGTGGGACGAGCAGCGCACCTACGAGCGCCGGTTGGAACGCAACGCAGCCAATGGGCCGTGGGTCCTTCACGACGGGCCGCCGTACGCCAACGGCGAGCTTCACATGGGGCATTTCCTCGGCATGGTGCTCAAAGACATGTTCGTGAAGATCGCGCTGCTGGACGGTAAGTACGCCAAGTTCGTACCGGGTTGGGACATGCACGGACTCCCGATCGAGTACGAGACGCTCAAGCACCTCGGCATCAAAGATTTTCACTCGATCGATCCGCTCGAGCTGCGCGAGCAGTGTAAAGAGCGCGCGCTCTACTGGCTCGACCGCCAGCGCGAGCAGCGCCGGCGAATGGGGAACTTTGGGCTCTGGGACCGGCCGTATCGGACGATCGACCCGTCTTTTGAAGCGACGATCGTCAACGCGCTCGCCGATCTCGCCGCGCGCCAGCAGATCTACAAAGGCTTACGCTCGACACTATGGTGCGTTCACGACGAAACGGCGCTGGCCGAGGCTGAGATCGAGTACGAACCGCGAGTCTCCCCGTCGATCTACGTGCGCTTCGGCGCAAACGGCGATCAGCGCGAGCAAATTCTCAAAGCATTCGGCGCCGAGGCTCCTGCTGGGGAGCGCACTTCGTTTCTCATCTGGACGACGACGCCGTGGACGTTGCCCGCCAACGTCGCGATCGCCCTGCGCCCCGACGCGACCTACGGCCTCTACCGCGTCGATGGAGAGATGGTGATTGCGGCCGAGGCGTTGGCGCAACGCGCATTCGGTGAGCGCTTCGCGGGCGCAACGCTCGCCGGCCGGGCGCGCGGCGAGCAGCTCGACGGCCTGGCAGTACGTCATCCCTTCATGGATCGTGACTCGGTCGTCGTGCTGGCGGACTACGTCGATCTCGAAACGGGGACCGGAGCCGTGCATACCGCGCCGGGCCACGGCGCCGACGACTTCGATACCGCCATGAAGTACGATCTGCCGATTCTCAATCCGGTCGACGCGGCGGGGCGCTTCACCCCTGAAGCCGGTCCCTACGCCGGCCTGCAGATCTTTGCCGCGAACGACCGAATCGTCGAGGACCTGCGCGCGAGCGGCGCATTGTGGAGCGCGGCCGAATACGAGCACTCGTACCCGCACTGCTGGCGCTGCCACAACCCGGTCATCTTCCGCGCGACCGCGCAGTGGTTTCTCGCTATGGATCAGAACCTGCTGCGCGCGCACGCGATCGACGCGACCGACGCGGTCGAGTACGTGCCGGAGTGGGGGCGCGCACGTCAACGGCAGATGATCGAGACCCATCCGGAGTGGTGCCTCTCCCGCCAGCGCACGTGGGGAACTCCGATTCCGGCGCTGATCTGCAAAGCGTGCAACGAGTCGATTCTCGATCCGCGCGTCGCCCGGAAGGCGGCCGAGCGATTCGGTGAGGTCGGCGCCGGCGCTTGGTGGAGCGATCCCGTCGACGTCTATCTTCCCGACGGATTCGTCTGCCCGCGTTGCGGCGCGACGGAGTTCGAGAAGGAGAAGAACATCGTCGACATCTGGTTCGAGTCGGGGGTAACGCACCTCGCGGTGCTCGGGCGAGAGGGCCTGCCGTGGCCGAGCGACATGGTGCTCGAGGGCGCGGACCAGTTTCGCGGTTGGTTTCGCAGCTCGCTGATCACCGCGGTCGCGATCAGGGGGCGCGCGCCGTACCGCCGCGTCATGAAAAACGGCTGGGTGAACGACGAGCACGGGCGCCCGATGTCCAAATCGCGCGGTACGGGGATCGACGCGAACGACGCGATGTCGCGCTGGGGGGCGGATGTTTTGCGCTTGTGGGCCGGATCGGTCGAGCCGATCGATGACGTGCGCTTCGGGCCCAACGTCATCGAGCAAGTCGGCCGCGTCTATCGCAATATCCGAAACCGCATGCGGTTCATGCTCTCGAATCTGGACGACTTAGCCGCAGACGAGGTCGTGACAACCGAGGCGATGGAGCCGATCGACCGGCTCGCGTGTACCGTTGCCGACGCTTTCGTTGCCGGCGTCAAAAGCGCGTACGATCGCTGTCAGATCCACGATGCCTACCTGCGCATCGTCGAGTTCGAAAGTTCGATGTCGGGCCTGTACTTCGACGCGCTCAAGGATCCGCTCTACTCTCGCGCGCGAAACGATCCGCGGCGGCGCAGCGCGCAGTCGGCACTGCTGTACGTTTTGACTCGCTTCTTGACCGCGGTCGCGCCGGTGCTTTCGTTTACGGCCGAAGAAGCCTGGCAGCATCTTCCCGGATGGGCGCGCGCGAACGCGCAAAGCGTTTTCGACAGTTCGTTCGACGCGGGGCGGTTTCGCGGGGGCGCCGATGGCGACCTCGCCCTTTGGGAGCTGCTGCGCGCGCTGCGGGGGCGGGTCGCCGCGTCGGCGTCGCCGCGCGACTTCGAAGCACGCCTCGTGTTAACGACGCCGGTTCCAACCTACAAGCGTCTCGCGTCACTCGGCGACAACTTGCGTGAAGCGCTGGTCGTCTCGCAACTGGAGTTGCGTGCCGGCGATGCGGAGGAGTTCGAGCTTCTTCCCGCCGACGGCGAAAAGTGCGCACGCTGCTGGAAGTACCGCGAGCTGGGCGGCGATCCGGAGCACCCCGAGATCTGCTCCGACTGCTCGCAGGTCGTGCGGGGGCTAGAGCACTCGGCGTAGGCGCCGGTCGCGAAACTGCGTCCAGCGGTTCGCGCCGATCGCCTCACGCGCTTCGCGCATCAGCGCTCCGAGCAGGTAGACGTTGTGATAGCTGAGCAGGCGCGCACCGAGCATCTCTTTCGCGCGAAACAGGTGCGCGAGGTAGGCGCGGCTGTACGTACCGCACACCGAGCAGTCGCACTCCGTATCGAGGGGCGCGATGTCTCGCACGAAAGCCGCGTTGAACAGGTTGAGCTCGCCGTCGTGCGTCATCGCCCGGCCGTTCCGTCCGCAACGCGTCGGATAGACGCAGTCGAAGAGGTCGAGGCCCGCATCGATGGCTTCGAGCAGATCGTCGACCGTTCCAACGCCCATCAGGTATCTCGGTTTCGACGCCGGCAGCAGTGCCGCCGTGCGGCGTGCCGCTGCGTACATTTCTGCGCGCGTCTCACCGACCGAGAGACCGCCGATCGCGTATCCGGGAAAGTCGAGTTCGACCAAGTCTCGGGCGCTGCGCTCGCGTAAGGGAAGGTCGAGGCCGCCCTGCACGATGGCAAAGAGTGCGGTCGCGTCGCTCGCGGATGCGCCGGCGGAGCGCCGCGCCCACTGCGTGGTCAGCCGAACCGATTCTTCGACCTTCTCTCGCGTCGCGGGTAACTTCACGCAAACGTCGAGCACCATCGCGACGTCGCTGCCGATGCGCTCTTGAAAGGCGACGACGTTTTCGGGAGTGAAACGATGCGCGCTTCCGTCGAGGTGCGAGCGAAAGGTTACCCCCTCGTCGTCCAGTTCGCGGCGGCTCTCGAGGCTGAAGACTTGAAAGCCGCCCGAATCGGTGAGGATCGGATGCTCCCACGCCATGAAGCGATGAAGGCCGCCGGCCGCTTCGAGCGTTTCGATTCCGGGTCGCAACCAGAGATGGTACGTGTTCGCAAGCACCATCTGCGCGCCGGCGCGCTCCAGGTCGCCCGGCGTCAAAGCCTTTACTGTCGCGGCCGTTCCCACCGGCATGAAGCAGGGCGTCTCGACGACCCCGTGCGTTAGCTGCAATCGCCCCCGCCGCGCCCCGCCATCCCTCGCAAGCAGCGTAAACCCCCTACTCATCGCGAGAGCGGTTCCGCGGCGTCACGTACCGTTCACCCTTGCGCCGCAACAATTTCTCTCGCGTGCACATACTCCGGCGGCGGTTGCGCCTCGAACGACATCGGTTCGCCCGTGCGCGGATGAAGAAACCGCAGACGCCACGCGTGCAGCGCTTGCCCCGGTAACTCGAAGCGCGATTCGGTTTTTCCGTAGAGCGGATCGTTGAGTATGGGGTGACCGATCGCGGCGAGGTGCACGCGAATTTGATGAGTCCGCCCGGTTTCGAGGCGGAAGACCAGTTCGGCGTACTTTTCGAAACGTTCTCGAATTTCGTAGTGCGTGACCGCCGGTTTCCCATCGGCCGTGATCGCGAACTTCAAGCGGTTGCGAGGATCGCGGCCGATGGGGCCCTCGATCGTGCCGAGTGGATGTTCGGGGACGCCTCGCACGAGGCCCAGATATTCGCGCTCGATCCGTCGCGCTTTCATCGCAACGCCCAGCGCGTGCAGGCTTGCCTCGCGTTTGGCGACTACGAGCAGTCCGGAAGTGTCCCGATCCAGACGATGGACGAGGCCGGGGCGCAAGAGATCGCCGGGAGGCCGCGCCGCAACGTGGCCAAGCAGTGCGTTCACCAGCGTACCGCTCGTTGCGCTATGCGCCGGATGCGTAATCATGCCGGCCGGCTTGTCGACGACGATCAGGTCCTCGTCTTCGTAGACGACGTCGAGCGGGATCGATTCCGGGAGCGCGACCAGCGCCTCGCGCACTTCAATCTCGAACTCGAGAACGTCGCCGGCCTCCACGGGCCGGCTCGGCTTCACCGAAATTCCGTTCAGGGTGACGTCGCCGCGGCGAGCACTTTGCGCGATGAGCGATCGCGGGGCGCCGCAGAGCGTGGCGATCAGAACATCGGTACGCTTTCCGGCCTGCTCAGCGGTGACGACGTGTAACAAGGCTAGAGAGAATCAACAGCCCGACTCCCGCCGTGATGCAGGAATCCGCGACGTTGAAGATGTTCGGCCAAATGCGATAAAAGTCGATAAAGTCGATGACGAACCCGTAGTGCACGCGATCGACGATGTTGCCGATGGCTCCGCCGACGATCATTCCGAAGGCGATGCGCACCGTCTGCGACCGTGCGGCGGCCTCGCGGAAGCTGAACCAGAAGAGAACCAGCACGACGATCGCCATTCCGATCAGCAAGACGGCGCTGCTGCCAAAGAGTCCGAACGCGCCGTGAACGTTGCGCTCGAACGTCCAATTGAGAAGATTGGGAATTATCGTCCGGCACGGCGGAGGTATCGGGGCGCAGGTTCGGAGGACCCAAACCTTGCTGTACTGGTCGGCGGCAAGCGTGGCGATGGCCGCCGCGGCAATGACGAGTGCTTGTTTGAGGCTAGAGATTCGGTTGCGGTACAAACTGATAGAACCATCCGGCGACGTTGAGGAATGCATTGTTGACGAGAACCAATCCGACGGCAATGAGAAACGCGCCCGAGGCGAACTCGATCGCCCGCAACGAACGCTTGATTCGCCCCAGGAACGGCAGAACGACGCCGATCGCCAGTGCGGTTGCCAGGAACGGGAGCGCCAGCCCAAGGCAGTAGAACGAGAGCAGCAGCGCCGCCGCGGCGCTGTGCTGTTGCGACGCAATCGCCAAAATCCCCGCTAGAATGGGGCCGATGCAGGGCGACCAGCCCGCCGCAAAGGCCATGCCGACCAGCCCCGAGGTCCAGAGCGTGCGCCGGTCGAGGCTGAGATGAGCTCGCGTGTCCCGCAGCAGCAACGGCGGGATCCGCAGCATTCCCATCATCTGCAGGCCCAGCAGGACGACCAGCACGCCGCCGATCTGCGCGATCAGCACCCGGTTCGCATCGAGCACCCCGCCGATCGCACTCGCGCTCAAGCCCAACGCGATGAAGATGAGGCTGAATCCGGCGACGAACGCGAGCGCGTGCGAGAGCAAGTGCATCCTCGTCTTTGCCGACGTTGAGGACTGCAGATCTTCCAGGCTCTCGCCCGTAAGCAAGGATAGGTAAGCCGGTACCAGCGGGAGGACGCACGGCGAAACGAAGGAAACGAGGCCCGCAAGGAAGGCGATGCCGGCGGTGATATGTGTCGTCGCGGTCATCTGTGAAGATTGTTAGAAATGCAGCACTGGTTCACCTATCCGAACATTGACCCCATCGCGATCCACCTGGGTCCTCGCTTCGGTATCCACTGGTACGGAATCGCCTACTTGGTGGGGTTTGTCTGCGTCTACCTGTGGATGAGCCGTCCGGCCGGGCTGCTGCGTCTCGGGCTCACGAAACAAGACATTCAGGATTTTCTCTTCTACGCGCTGGTCGGCGTGATCGTGGGCGGCAGAACCTTCTTCGTGATCAACGACATCATCAGCAAGCACGACGCCTCGACGTACGTCGCCAATCCGATCAACTTCATCGCGATCTGGAACGGCGGGATGGCCTTCCACGGCGGTCTGGTCGGCGTGCTCATCGCGATCTGGCTCTTCGTGCGCCGTCATCCGGGTCTCAAGTACACCGTCGTGGGCGACGAGGTCGTCATGATGCTGCCCGTCGGCATTACGCTCGTGCGCCTCGTGAACTTCATCAACGACGAACTGTGGGGCGACGTTTGCCAGCCGGACCATCCGTGGTGCATGGTCTTTCCTGCGGCGCCGCTGGTCAACGGCATGCCGGCCTTTCGTCACCCATCGCAGATTTACGAGGCGATCCTCGACATCTTGGCGCTGCCGATCCTGCTCCTGCTCTATCGGCTCAAGCCGAAGGACGGCGTGGTCGCCTGGACCTGGTTTACGCTTTATGGGATCACGCGGACGATTGCGGAGATGTGGCGCCAGACCGACTTCAGCGCACTCGGCCTGACGGGCGGCCAGCTCTACGCGCTGCCGATGATCGCCGTCGGCATCATCGGCATCGTCTTTTGCGCAACGCGTCCCGGTCCCAGAACCGAGGCGCGCGTCGCGTCGCGTCCGGCCCGTGGATGAGCCGAGACGTTCTCGAACGCTACCGTGCGTTGCGCCGCGATATCGACGAGGAACTACAGCGGTGCCGGCGCGAGCCGGCCAGCGTGACGCTCGTCGGGATTGCTAAGCGTCAGAGCGTTGCGTCAATCGCAACGGCCATCGAGGCCGGCTTGACCGATATTGGCGAGAGCTATCTGCAGGAGGCGCGACGCCAGTTCGTCGCGCTCCCGCCGGTGCGCAAGCACTTTGTCGGCCATCTGCAGACCAATAAGGCCCGTGGGATTGCCGAAACCTTCGATCTCGTGCAGAGCGTCGACCGCGGCGAGGCCGGCATCGCGCTCTCGAAGGCCGCCCTCGAGTGCGGCAAGAGCCTTCCTGTCTTGCTTCAGCTCAACGTCTCGCCGATCGAGCGTTTCGGATGCCCGCCGGACCAGGCCGAGCAACTCGCCGAAATGCTCCGTCGGCAGGCGGGCTTGCGTCTCGAGGGCGTCATGGCCATCGGCCCGCTGACGACGGACCGGGACGCGATCTCATCCGCTTTTGAGCTGGCAGCCAAGACCTTGGAGCGTATAGGTGGAACTACGCTCTCAATCGGCATGTCGGGAGATTGGCGCGAGGCTCTGCGAGCGGGTTCGACGATGTTGCGCATCGGTGAGGCGCTCTTTGGCCCGCGCAGTGATGGGAGGTACCCGTGAGCGTTTTTAGTAAGATCGGCTCGTTCTTCTCGATTCGCGATGACGAAGAAGAGTTTTATGAAGAGGAAGTTCCCAGCGGACGCGTCGTTCCGTTATCGAATGCCGGCCGGCGCGGCGGCACGCAGGTGAGCGTCTTCTCCCCCCGCAGCTACCAGGATGTCGTCGAAATCGCCGACGCGCTGCGCAGCCGTCAGGTGGTCATCGTGAACCTGCAGAACGCGGATCGGACGCTCTTGCAGCGCGTCGTCGATTTTACTTCGGGCGTCGCCTACACGATCGACGGCAAGATTCAGAAGCTCGCCGAGTCGATCTACTTGGTCGTTCCGGCGGGCGTCGTGGTAAACGCTGCGGGTCTGCGCGATTCGATGATGGCCGACGGTACCTTCGATTTCATGACGAGTAGAACGTAGGACGCGCGATGCAAAAAATCACACCGGTAGACATACAGCACAAGTCGTTCAAGAAGGCGCTGCAGGGCTACGACCGCGCCGACGTCGACGCGTTTTTGGACGAGGTCATCGAGACGTTCGAAGACGAGGCGCAGCAGCGAGCCGCGCTCGGGGCGGAGATCGCCGACCTCAAGGAACGGGTGAGCCACTTCAAGGCGATGGAAGAATCGCTTCAGAATACCCTCGTGCTCGCACAGCGCACGGCCGACGAAGTCAAAGCGTCGGCGCACAAGGAAGCCGACCTCATCAAGGAGCAGGCCAGGCTCACAACGCAACGCGAGATCACCGGCTACAGCGACGCGATCGCCGAAGTACGGCGTGAACAGCAGCGCGCGGTCGAAGCGACCGAAAAGGCGAAGAGCGAGCTGCGCAGCCTGTTGATGACCCATCTCGCGCTGCTCGAACGGGCGGAATCGTTGGCGAGCAACGGCGAGGCGCAGAGCGCACCGAACACGCAGAGTGCTCCGCCCGAACCGGCGCCCAAACACGACGATACCAAGCGCATCACCGTCTATTAGCACCGTCGCTCTCCTGGCCGGCGACGGGATCGGCCCCGAAGTCGTCGCCGCGGCGGCTCGAGTACTCAAAGGGGTCTGCCCCTCCGTCGAGTTCGCCGAAGCGCCCGTCGGCGGCGCGGCACTCGCGCTCGGCCTGCCGGCGCTCCCGCCGCAGACGCGCGAGCTCTGCGAGCGCAGCGCAGCGATCCTCTTCGGCAGCGTCGGCCTGCCGCAATACGAAGGCAAGCCGCTTGTCGAGCGTCCCGAGTACGCGCTCTTTCTGCTGCGCCGGGACTTCGAACTGTATGCGAACCTTCGTCCGGTGCGCGTCTTCGCGGGCCTCGAGGATGCCTCGTCGCTGCGCCCCGAGCTCGTCCGCGGCCTCGATCTGATGGTCGTCCGCGAGCTTACCGGCGGCATCTACTATGGCCGGCCGAAGGAACAACGCACCGTCGACGGCGTCGACGAGGCCGTCGACACGATGATCTACCGCGCGCCGGAGGTCGAGCGAATTGCGCGTGTCGCGTTCGACGTTGCCCGCTCCCGGCGCAAACACGTCACGTCCGTCGACAAGCAGAACATCTTGGAAACGTCGCGTCTCTGGCGGCGGGTCGTGCAGGCGGTGGCTGCGCAGTATCCGGACGTCCGGCTCGAACACCTACTCGTCGACAACGCGGCGATGCAGCTGGTGCGCTGGCCGGGCGATTTCGACGTTATCGTCACCGAGAATATGTTCGGCGACATCCTCTCGGACGAAGCGGCCATCCTTACGGGCTCGATCGGAACGCTGCCGAGCGCGAGCCTCGGAACGCGCGGTTCGCCGGGGCGGCAGTTTGGGCTGTACGAGCCGATCGGCGGCACGGCGCCCGATATCGCCGGAAAAGGCATCGCCAATCCCACCGCTGCGATTCTTTCCGCGGCGATGCTGCTGCGCCACAGCCTCGGCGACGAGCGCGGTGCGGCGCAGATCGAGCGCGCCGTCGATCGCGTCTACGCCGACGGGCTGCGCACTGCGGAACTATCCGCATCTTCGGACGAATCGCTGGGCACCGGCGCGTTCGCCGACGCGGTCATCGCGCGGCTCTAGGGTTCACAAAGAGAGCCGGTCCTCAAACCGGGGTTGATCCTTGCGCGACCTTGCGGCTCCCCCGGATGCCGGGCGCCCCAAATTGACCGCCAGCGCACGAGCGTCTCTTTGCGCATCGCCGCTACCCGGTCTACGTCGAACCCCATCACGATACCGGCCTAGCGGGATTTCAGCGGGGCGAGCGCTTCGATCTCGGCGTTATCGTCCATGCGGCGGCAAAGAGGCGGCTAAACCAACCGGCTACCATTGAGCTCATGGACGGAATCGGTTGGGCGGCCAGTGCCATGGTCGCGGCGCGAACGCGGCTCGAAATTGCCACGGAAAACCTCGCTAACGTCTCGACCGACGCTTTTCGCCGCGTCGAGGCTCGGAGCTTTCTCACCGCACGCGGGGTGACGATCGAACGTACGTCGCGCGGCGGCGGGGTTTTGCATCACACCGGGCGCGATCTCGATTTCGCGATCGTGGGGAACGGCTCGTTCAAAGTCCGCGACGCCGGCGGACGCACGAGCGAGACGCGGGCGGGCGCATTCGTCCGCGAATCCGACGGAACGTTGCGCGACCTCCGGGGACGCGTGGTGCTGGGGCTCCACGGTTCACTGCGCGTTCCCGCGGGAGCGAGTATCGACGCGCGCGAGTTTGCCCTGCCGCCGGGCAGCCGCGTCCAAAACGGATTCCTCGAAGGGCCAGCGGTCGACGCGATCTCCGAGATGGTCGACGTGCTGGCGGCGGAGCGTTCGTTCGAGAGCGCGCAAAAAGCCGTCGCGGCAATCGACGCGATGCGCGGCAAAGCCGCCGAAGCGGCGCGCGTGAAGTAGGAGGCATCAAATGGATCGGGCTCTCTTCGCAGCGGCGAGCGGCATGGCGGCGCAGCAGCGGAATCTCGATACGATCGCCGACAACCTCGCCAATGCCGGGGTCATCGGCTTCAAGGGATCGGTCGCGAGCTTTGCAGAGCTCGTCGTGCCCGGCGGCGGAGGGCAAGGCACGGTCGCGCTTGGATCGCACGTGCTTTTTGGGCAAGGCAAACTCGCGCGCACGGCCGGTCCATTCGATCTCGCCATCGATGGCCCGGGCTTCTTCGAGGTCGTCGATGCACATGGGCGGCGAGCCTATACGCGCGACGGTCAGTTCTCGCGCGCGGCCGACGGCACGCTGCGCAGTGCGCTCGATTACCGGTTGGCCGGCGTTCGAATTCCTGCCGGCGCGCTCTCCGCGAGCGTCGACGAGAACGGTACCGTACGCGCGGTCTTTCCCGCGGGCTCGCGC
This sequence comes from Candidatus Cybelea sp., assembly GCA_036489315.1. Taxonomy (NCBI): domain Bacteria; kingdom Bacillati; phylum Vulcanimicrobiota; class Vulcanimicrobiia; order Vulcanimicrobiales; family Vulcanimicrobiaceae; genus Candidatus Cybelea; species Candidatus Cybelea sp. Next base: position 2,122 of record DASXFZ010000053.1, on the reverse strand, counting down.
GCGATCGGGCGTATTGCGCTCGCACAGTTTCCGTCTCCCGATCATCTGCGCGCGATCGACGGGGCGGTCTTCGCGGCGACGCCCGCAGCCGGCAGGGTCGAAACGGCCGGTGCGGGCTCACCCGATGGGCCGAAAATTCGCTTTGGCATGCTCGAAGAGTCGAACGTTACGGTCGTCGATGCGATGATGCAGATTTTGACGGCACAGCGTGCGTACGAGGCAAATGCCAAAGGCGTACAGGCCGCTGATGAGATGTTGCGCATCGCCAACAACCTGCAGAGTGGATAGCCTGGCGGCTCGCCGCGCAGGCGAGATCTTCGAAGCGATGCTGCTCGCACCGGTCCTTCGTCCGCTCTGCGCCGGTGCCGGCCCGCTGGGCGACTACGAGCTCGATCTCATGGCAAACGAAATCGCGCGTTGCGACCGCAGCGGCTTCGCCGCGCTGGTCGCGGCACGCTTGGAGGGTCGCCGGTGACGGCTTGCACGCGTGACGAGCAAGTCGGCGCGCTGCTGCCGCTCGTTCGCCGCTTGGCGCGCCGCCTCAAACGGCTGGTTCCAGCCTTCGATATGGACGATCTCGTCGGCGACGGTTCGCTCGGACTGTTGCGCGCGGTCGATTCCTTCGACCCGCTCCGCGGCCCGCAGCTCGAAGACTACGCCCGGCGCTTGATCGTCGGCGCGATGCTCAACGGCATTCGCCGAATGGATCCGGTCTCGGAACGGGCGCGCCGCATCGTGCGTGAGGGTGAGAATCAACGCTACACGCTCGCGGCCGCGATCGGTGAGATTCCCAGCGCTGCCCAGACCGAACGGCAGTGTCCTGGATATCGCCGCGCGGTCGCGGCGGTTTACCGCGGACAGCCGCTTTCGCTCGACGCTCCGCTACCGGTTGGGGAGTCGTTGAGCGGCGATTGGAGCGTCGATCCGGCACAGATCGTCGAGCGCCGCCTCGAGCGCTCGCACCTCGCGTCGCTGATCGCGGGGCTGCCGAAGCGGCAGCGCGACGTCGTGCTGCTGCACTACTTTAAGGGTACGTCGCTGCGCTGCGTCGGCCGGCGCTTGGCGATCTCACCTCAGCGAGCCTCGCAACTCCATTTGAGCGCGATTGCGAAGCTAAAGCGAGAGGCCGTTGCTGCGGCGCATTGAGCTCGACGAGAACCGGCCCGCACTTTCGGCCGGCGTCGAGACGAACCGTCCGGAGGCCGTGCCGGCCGTTGCCGAGGCGGAGCTCGAGACTGAACTGCTGCCGCAGGACCATCCACGCTGGGTAAAGGACGCCGTCGCGGTTTCACAGCGCGCTCGCGAGCTCATCGCGAAGCTGCGCCCGGTGGTTATCAATGTGCTTGCGTTTTGGGATCATCGCCTCCGTTCGATTATGGTGGGGGATCGGCGCGTGCAGGTCGATCCCAGCGGATGTTATCGAGCCTCGTAGCCTCATATGCTGCTTCACAGTCCTAGCGGTGCAGGTGGGCGGCGACCGCGATTGCGACGGTGCCGGCGCCGATGAAGATGAAGTAGACTAGGCCTTGGGCGAGTATCAGAACGTCGCGAATTTCTCTGCGGTGAGACTGCATTGGGACTTCCTTTTTTGGAGCTGACCCGTGCATAATCTCACGCCAAACTGAAGCGCACCGTAAGGGAGGCTGTGAGTTGTATGAATTTTACGGCGTGCAGCTGCGAATTGCCGCCGACGTGATCTGCGGCAGAAACGTTCGCCAGACGGGATACTGGTTATAGTTGCCGGCGGTTATCATTATCGCAAGGTCGAGCTTGGGAACGACGATCATCAATTGTCCGCCGTTGCCGCCGGCGTTTACGACGTCGTAGCTCTTTCCGTCTACCGCTAAGGTGGTGAGGTGCCAACCGTAGCCGTAGCGGTCTCCCTCTCCTTGCGGCTCGGTGCGCGGTAGGATCGACTCTTCGATCCAAGACGAAGCTACGATCCGCGTTCCGTGCCAAGCGCCGCCATCGAGCAAGAGCTCTCCGAACTTCAAAAAATCGCGCGGGCGAATATAGTCGCCGCCACCAAGATAGGCCTCATTGACCGGCGGCGGCATCAGCCAGATCGCATAACGGCCGAACTGCATCGGTGCGGCAAACCGGTCTGCAAAGTATGAAGCGA
>DASXFZ010000052.1 GCA_036489315.1 Candidatus Cybelea sp. | reverse complement strand
GGCGCAAAAACAGGCCGACTACACGCGCTGGGCCGGCAACGCTCCAAACGCCAAAGTGATCCTCATTACACCGAGCCGCCATTTTGTGATGTTCGACCAGCCGGAGCGCTTCGAACGAGCGTTAGAGATGGCGATCGCGCGCTAAGTTTTCGCCATTCCGTCGTCAGGCGGCCAGCCGTCGATCCCGCGCAGCGACTGCGTCGTCGCGCCGCAGGAGAAGGCGGAAGACGAGAGCGTGCGTGATCAGGAGCAGCGGCACGAAAAACGTCACGATAAAATAGGTGGCTCCGAGTTGTCCCGGCGCGAGAGCGTGGCGGCCGCCTTGGTAGAATGCATTGATGAGGTCGAGGCTGCCCCACACCCCAAATACCCACACGAATGCGTTTCCCGCCCGAGTCCGAAGGGCGGCCAGCGCGATCAACGCGAGGATCGCGGCGATCAAGTCGCCGTAGGCGTCCGGTCGCGCGAATGTGGCGGGTAGGTCGGGCGAAACCACGCCCGGTACGATGAACGCCAAGCCCATGAAGCGGAAGGAGTGGAGCAGGAGCAGCGGCCGCAAGGCATCCGCGCGAGGCAGGCGACGCAACACCGGCCAGAGGTAGAGGGCGACCGCAATGCTCCAAACGAGGAGGCCCATCAGAACGTTGATTCCAAACACGAGAGGTATCGGCATCTTTTGATTGTATATACAACTAAAGGGCCGTTGTCAAGGCATTGCGGCGTCGTCGCGATTAGTTGTAGAGTCAAATAATGCTGGAAGATCCGCGGAACTGTGCTTGCCTCGGGCTGCGGGCCGCGACGCGACGGATGACCCGTCGCTACGACGAAGCCCTCGCCCCGTCGGGCCTTACGAGCTCTCAGTTCTCGATGCTAACGGCTCTTTCAGCGAAGCCGAGCTGGGGGGTCGCCGAACTCGCGGGCCAGCTGGACATGGACGTTTCCACCGCCACGCGCAGCCTTCGCCCGCTGGTGACGGCCGGGTATGTCACGATGCGTGCCGGCGTCGCCGATGCCCGCCGGCGCGAGGTTCGCATCTCTGCGAAAGGGAGCCGTGCCTTCGAACGCGCCCGTTCTCTTTGGCGTACGGCGCAGAAAGATACCGTCAAAGCGCTCGGCGAGCGGCGCGTGACCGACCTTCTCGCAATGCTGAGCGAGGTGGTCTAACGCCGGCGGCGGCGAAGGCCCTGAAAATGGCACGCGTAATGGGTATCGGCGGCATCTTCATTCGCGTTCGCGATCCGGAGGCGATGAAACGCTGGTACGCAGAGCACCTCGGGATCGTCGATCGGCCCGGGGTCGGCGCGATGTTTCGCCGCTCGGACGATCCCGACCCGAATGGAGTGACGCTTTTCAGCATCTTCGATGTGGATGACGACTATTGGGACCGAGCGCAGCCGGTGATGATCAACTTCCGGGTCGAGGGCCTCGACGAGCTGCTCGCCAAGCTGCGCGCAGAGGGCGTTACGGTTTTAGAAAAGACCGATAATCACGAATACGGCCGCTTCGGCTGGGTTGTCGACCCCGAGGGCAATCGCATCGAACTCTGGGAGCCGCCCGCCCTCCGATAACGGCGCGGTTAGGGGCGCGGCGTAAAGTCCGCGCGGAAGATGTAGCTGCCCTCGACGGGTGCACAGTTCGCGACCTTCGGAGAGTACTTGCTCTTGCGTGCCGCGGCAACGACCGAATCGTCGATCGTCGCGCTGCCGCTCGATTTGACTACCGACGTTCGGGTGACCGTTCCGTTTGGCGCAATCGTTACTGAGACCTCGACGGTTCCCGACGCCTTGAGCCCGTGCGGGAGCACCGGCGGCTGCGGATCGGTTACCGACGCCTCCACGTTGGGATGCGTGCACGCTGCCGATGCGAGCGT
>DASXFZ010000051.1 GCA_036489315.1 Candidatus Cybelea sp. | reverse complement strand
ACCGAGCAGCAGACGTGGTCGAGAATCTGCACGTACATCGGCCATTGGGCGCTCTTGGGATTTGGCTATTGGGCGATCGAGGAGAAGGGCTCAAATGAGTTCGTTGGCGAGGCCGGCCTCGCCGATTTCAAACGCGACGTCTCTGCGTCCCTGAGAGGCCGCCCCGAACTCGGGTTCGCAATCGTTCCCCGCGCGCACGGAAAAGGCTATGCCACCGAGGCGGCGCGCGCGGCACTCTCTTGGGCCGATGCAAACGTCGCGCAGCCAACGAGCTTCTGCCTGATAAATCCGCAAAACGCGGCGTCACGGCGCGTCGCGGAGAAATGCGGCTACGAAATTCTCGAGGAGAGCCTTTACAACGGGGAGCCGGTCTTATTCTATACGCGGTCGATCGGCGGCGGGTTCCAGCGCCCGTCGAGCGCTTGAGGCCGCGGAGCGTAGAGCCGCAACGTTAGCCCCAGCGCGCCGCTTTGGGGCGCCGGCAGCCAGTTCGATTCCCTGTCGCTGCCGGGGCTCTCGTTCTGAATGTAGAGATCGAGCGATCCGTCGGCGTTGTACTCGAGCTCGTCGCGATCGCCGATCGCGAAACGGTCGATCGAATTGGCGATCTGAAAGCCTTGCGCATCGTACATCGTCAGCGACCAAAACGCACTGACCGGAGGCAGTTCTTCCTTTTTGAAGTGCAGGACGTAGCGATTTTCCCCCACGACCGGCGCGCCCGAACGGTCGGCGACGTTGAGCGGATAGATCGCGTCCTCGGGTTGGTTTGCGCCCAGCCCGGCCAGCGCGACGATCGCGCGCTTCAAGTAATAGTCGCCATAGACGCCCATCGTGTCGGTATTCATCTCCCAGCCGTTCGCGACGCGCGCCAGGGTCGGCATCTTTTCCAGCATCAGCTGCATTCCGGCCGCGGCCCCGGCCGTCAGCGTTTCGGCGCTCACTTTGCTTGCGTCGAAGCTCTTTCCGGCTTCAATCCCAATCCGCGCGATGCGAGCGAGAATCGACCAGTCGGTCAAATGAGGCGGGTTGGCTTTCATCAGCTCGGCGCCGTAGGCGAAGTACGCTGCCGCGGGCATGTCTTGTACCTGACGCAGCGGCTCGGTCTTTGTGTCGACGCTCGGGTCGACGTGCTGCTCGATCGCGCGGGGCGCCTTGCCCCAATCAACGAGCGCGGTGATGGTATATCCGTCTTGAATGCGATGGACCGCGCCGTAGTCCCCGACGCCGTTGGTTTGGGTGCGTCCGATAATCCAAACGAACGGCGTCGGTGCGTCGATTCGATCGACGCCCGCAGGCAAATCGCCGTTCCAACCCGGCGGTACGATCGCAAAGCTCGCCGCGCCGGTACCGTTGGTCCGCTTGCCGGGAACGGCGAAAACGTCGGTCCACATATCGAGCATCGGCAGCAGAAAATAGCGGCCCCCGGTATCTGCCGTCGACAAGATCGCGGGGCCATCGGTAAGATCGAGCCACGCGCTCGAGTAAAGTGTGTCGAAGTTTGGCCGTACTACGGCGCGCATCTGCGCGGTTGGAAACGCGCGAACGTGTGTGAATGCGTTGGCGGGGCCGCCGATCGGATTGACCTTCGCGTCGGCATTTGTCAGCTGCTTCCGGGTGATATCCATCAGAATCAGCGGGTAGAGATATGCGTACGCTTCTCGGACGATAGTCAGAGAATCGCCCAGCGTCGCGTTCGTGGCGGAAGTGGGAGACACGGCGATGGTCCTTTCTGGAGGTTTCGGGCCGACCTCGGCTCTTGACGAAGCTATTGGACGTAGATGCCGTGCCGCACCGGCCAAGGCAAGCTGAAGCCTATTCTAAAGCGGAAAGACGATGATGCTGCCGGGGGCGCCGTGGCAGTTTGTGCGCAGGCGACTTAGACGTATCCCTGAACCAACGCTCGATGGCGACGAAGGAGCAAGTGCAAGCGGCAATCTTTGCGCGGGAAGGGTTTCGTATCAAGCTGGAGCTTTTCGATGAAAAGCGCCGCCCACTG
>DASXFZ010000050.1 GCA_036489315.1 Candidatus Cybelea sp. | reverse complement strand
CCATGGCCGGGACTTCGAGATCACCCACCCACCAGCGTCGAGTACCGGAATCCAGGTGGACGTGGCTGTCGTAGTAGCCGATCCCGCCGGAGACTGCACGCGACCAGCAGGTATCGAAGAGCTGCTGCATCGGCACGCCGGCGACATACATATCCGCTGCCTTTGCGTAAAGGTGCATGCTGTTGCGGGCAGCGTTTTCGATGGCAGCGTTTGTTTGCGGGGAACGATAGCCACTCGTGATGACGAGTGGTTGCCTGATACCGTGCAGCGCAAGCGCCTGTTGTACCTCCCAGAGCGCTTCGATCTCGATGATGTCCATCTGAACGTAGCCTAACGAGGGGGAAACGTTGCGATCCCGCATGAGCCAGCAGATGGCCTGGTAACCGGGCTGGTAGACGGTTCTTCCATCAACGCAGAACGAGGTCATAACTTCGTCGGAGGAGCCTGCCCGCCGCAACCAGAGAACGCGGTTGGCAGCGCTGGGCACGGCAGCCCGAACGGCAGCCGGCGACATCCCCACGAGAGCGGCGGAGACGAGCGCTGTTAGAAAATCTCGACGATCCATAAAAGGCTCCTGTAACGAAATTTGCATTACACTTGGGCAAGTTGTCCGAAGGGGTCACTGCATGCGGCAGGGGCACGCGGCTGGAGGCCTGCACCGGGTTTGCCCGGGACGATCCTAAACCTGGCCACCCCGCCGATTCGAACCGGTCGAGGTGCGCCCTTAAGAATGGCATAGGCCGCAACGCGGTACAAGCCGGGCGCGAGGTCCACGGTGGGAACGATCCCAGCGAAGGAGCCGCCGCCACTTGCCAGCCGTCCCGGAACCGGTCGGGAGTTCACTAAGAACCAAACCGCGATCGGCTGCAGATTCGCGGCACGATCTATGCGACCGGCAAACAAAAGTGCGGCACCGGGGCGAGCGCTCACGTCCCCTCGGTCCAACAGTGCTGTCCCTTTGCAGACGCCCGCCGCCGCCATTTCTCCGCCGAGAATGGGAGCTTTCGCGAGCACGCGCATAATAGATGGCGGTAAGCTGCCATCGTTCTCTGTAATGAAGAAGACCCGCGCGGGAAAGATGCTTTGGAAGGCATTGCGGCCCGGCACCTGCGCATATGCGGTGACCAGGTGGGGCCCGTCCCGAAGGCCGCGCGTGCTCAGAAAAGCATAAAATGCATCGTAACCGTTGCGGAAATCATGCGCCGCTTCTCCCACCCGGAGATGATATTGGTTGCTCAGTACCGGGATGGCGACGCGTTGGTCGAGCACGACGGACGTAACCGTAGGAAAGCGGCCCTCGCTCGGAAAGACGCCGCCGCTTGCCAGCAAGCGCGTCCCGGGAGAATAAGAGAACGGAGTCTCCGAAACCGCGTGATACCGTGCGTCGACCACTGACCAGAGCACTCCGGCCGAGCCCGGCACGACTCGGCCCAGCGGATACTCCGAAACGAATCCTGTGGTTTGCGGGCCGTAGTAGCGCTGCGACACCGATGCTGCCGCGTACCCCGACGCGAGCAACGAGTAGGCGAGCAAAGTGATTGCAAGTGCCGTCGGGATCGCGGTCTTTCTCCGGCCCAGAGCACGCGGTGCGTACCATACGAAGCAAAGAAACGACGCGAATATAAAGGGGTACCAGTGCCGCCCTTCGATCGCAAACGAGTTGTTTGTCATGAGATACAGCACGAGGATTAAGCCCACGAAAAGCAGGTAAGAGTTTAATACGGAGTCGCCGGCGGCCGCACGTAGTGCGGCCCTCCAATGTCCGCGGACCGCGCAAGCCAGAAGCCGGGAGAAATTCCGTGCAACCAGATAGGCGACCAAGATCGCCGTGACGATGCTAGCCAGGCTAATTATCACTCGCATGATGCGCTCGACATTGGCGCTGACGATGACGATCGGCGTGTCGAACCAGCCCACGACCTGCCAGAAGGTAGCCGCACACAGCCCAGTGTTGAAGCACTCTGAAAATGCGCCGACCGTATTAGCAGCCAAATAGGCGAATAAGGGTCGTGCGCCCAGAGCGGCGATGTTGAGAAGGTAGTCACTATGCGACGGCGTGAGAAGAACGCCGCGCGTAGACGAAGCATCAACGTAGAACCGCTGAACGCTCAATAGGGCCAGCGACGGCAAAAGCACCGCGCCCACGCGTAGCGCGCTCAGCCACCCGGAGCGGCGCCCATTTCGCAGCGATAGGGCTACCAGCGCTAAGCTCGGAACGGCGGTGGCGAGAAAGAACTGATATTTAGTAACGGCGAGAAACCCGAGCGAGAGGGCGAGTCCGCACAGTGTTACCGGCGAGCGATTGCGACGTAGCGTCACGGCAAAAAAGAGCGCCGCAGAAACCAGCGCATAGGCTAGATTATCAGGCTGAATGTAGGACGACACAAACGAAGTCAATGGCAAAAGCCCGATTGCGGCGACAAGCGCCACGCTCGCCCAGCGTGGGAGTCCTAGCCTGATAGCGGTCCAATAATTGAAACCAAGCGCGGCCATCGTGAGCAAAACGCAAAGAAGACGCGCAGCAAAAAAGACGGTAACGATGGATCCCGTGAAGAGCGCGACGGTGTGCATCCAGACGGCCTCAAGGGCGTAAAAGCCGAATGGATAGGTTGGAACAATATAATTGATCTCGCCGGTAGGTGCGAGCGGCGTATGCAGATTCGGCGCGTTGGAATCGAGATGCGAGAAGAAGCTCTGAGTGCCGTAGCCCGCCGGAACGCGCATCGACGAGTGCCAGGCGATCCTTTCGAAATCGGAAGCCCGCAGCAAATAATTTGTATAAGGGCTCACGATCCAACCTGGTTTGCCATCGCTTAGACGCACGAGACGATGTGCGTTGTAAATGGAGATCGCATAGTCGAAGTGCGCCGGTTCGTCCGGTGCCTGAAATATGGGAACGTGAAACGCCCAGTACGCGCTCACGAGCCCGCTGACGAGGATGGCCAAAAGGGCGGCCGTCGTAGCCCGTGCGTTACTCACGCCTGAAGAGCTCGTAGGCGCTATCGCGCTCGGCGAGTTTCCAACTCACACTCGTCGTAAGTCTCTCGTCGAGGCGGCTGCCGCGGAACGCGATGACGCTATCGACGTTATGGTCTTGCAGTGGTCTCTCCCATGAGGAAGGGGCGTGGATCGCCGTAATGTACTGGCGCCAGATCCCGATCGGGTAGCCGTCGCACCGCCCATCGATAAACACGCTAAGGCGCGGGTATCCCAGCGCGACACTGCACCAGGAAAAGTCTTCGCAGAAAAGACGATGGCGTTGCTCGTCACCCGCGAGAAAAGCAATGCTCTCTAGAGGGAGCCGGGGCGGCGAGTGTTGTTGGGTTCGGAAAAGAGCAAGCGCCGAGAGCCCGATGGCGACGCAAATGCTTACCAGGGCAAATCCTTCGAGCTCACGGAGCTTGGCTTCGAGCCGCTCCAAAAAGCGAAAGCGCCAAGAGAGTCCGGAAGCCGCGAGGGGCGCCGCCGCGATGGCGAACAGGGGGACATTCCGTGACGCAAACAACGCGGCCGCGAATAGGAGGGCGGCGGGAAAGCTCCGTAAACGATCCTGCCATAGCCTTTGACCCCCGCCCATCACCGCGGCTAACGCTAACGGCAGGGCGCCCAAAGCAAATGAGACGTCCCGTAACGTCGGGGGCTGCCACTCGGTGATGTAATGGCGAATCGGGCTGGCGGCAAGGGTTAGGGCGAGTTCGGGTATTCGCCAGCCTAGCGGCGTCAAGAACATCGCGAGCAGCGCAAGGGGCAGCATAAACAGATCACGGCTTTTGCATAGCGGCGAAGCGCCGCCGAGGCCGGCGGCCGCGAGGCGCGCACCAACGATGAGCGGTGCGAGCGCGACGCTCGCATGAACGTTGGCCCAGATCACGGCGACCGGAAAGGCGGCGTAATACCAGCCGTCGTCCCGTTCGAGAAAATATAAAAACGCCGCGAGCGCTGCCCAGCCAAGCACCTGCGCGCGAATTCCAAACGACTCGAGCAGAGCAATGCCGCAGAAGAAACACGCGATCCCGATCGCTTCGGGCCGTGCCGTGCCGCGCGATCGCAGATAAATCGAGATCAATATCCAGAGCGGCAACGCGCTAATGGCGATAGCGAACAACGGAAAGACTCGAAAATCGCGCGCGAGCGCGACGAAGAGGCTGAAGAGCCACTCCTGCGGCACCCATGCTGCCCGCGGTGCCGTGAACGTCTGGGGGCCGAGAACGTTGGGGATACGATGCGTTCGAAGCATTAGTTCGCCGAGCCAGCGTTGCCAATACAGATCACCGTCGCCGGGGGCGCGAATCGGGCCGAGAACTACTAAAAGAGCACCCCAAAGCACGACCGCAACGCGCGTCAGGCTCAGTGGGTGAGGCCCAACGGGAGCGCGACCCCGGTAAGAGCCGCAATATACGGCGCAAAAGCTATGGGCGAGTTGCGCGTCTTTCCGAATCGGTGGGCGATAACGGCAATCGCACAAGCGATCGCCATGGCGAAGGCTCCGAGCGGAGCCCCGAGGACGGCCCCACTTAGTGCGACGAGCTTCACATCGCCCCAGCCCATGCCGTACCCACGAGAGAAGATCGCCGCAGCGGCAAATGGAATGATGAGGAGGATAGCTGAGACGATCATCCACCAGTTGCGCTGCGCCGCCGCAAAGAAAAGGAGAGCGGCTAACGGGCCGAGGGTAAAGACATCGGGTACGATACCGCAGGCCGCATCACTGCACCAGCAGGCGACTAACGCGAACACCACAATCGCTGCAACGCCGAGCTGCAGCGGCTGCGCTCCGAGGTACGCCATGACGGCACCGAGGACGGCCGCCGCGCCAATCAGGAGAAGCTGAGGCGCTTTGCCGGCCGGCGGCCCGTCATCCGCGGGAGGGACGCCGGCGCAGACGAAAGCGCTGCAGGTCGCCGCGATATACGCCAGCAGGGCGAAGAAGACGGCGCAGAGCAGCGCGATCACTTTGGCGCGAAATAGTTAGCGGCGACCGCACCGAAAATGACTGTGACGATCGCGGGGATCATGAACAGCACCATCGGAAAGACCATCTTTACCGGGAGCTTCGCCGCGATCTCTTCAACCAGCATCAAGCGTTGGTGGCGCGCGTCGGCGGCAAGGTCGTTGAGCATCTTGCTGATATTTGCGCCCAGCTTCTCGGCCTGCGTCATGACGCGCAACGCGTTGCGCAGCGCCGTTTGATTCGTGCGATCGCCCACGGCTTTAAGCGCGTCGGCGCGACCGCGCCCGAGGCGGATCTCCGAAAGCGCTTCCTTTATCTCGTCGCCCAGCGGGCCTGGCACCGCTTCGACCGCGTATCCCAGTGCCGCGTTGAGGGCAAGTCCGGCCGATACGGTCGCGGAGACCATATCGAGAAACTCCGGCAATCCCTTCTGGATAGCGCTCTTGCGTTTCTCGATGGCGCCGTTGAGCATGAACATCGGTGCGTACCCGAAGCAAAATGTCGTGACCAGCATCACTGGAATGAGGTAACCGATCGCGAAGCCGACGATCTTCCAGGCAACCAGGGAGAGCATCAGGCCGAGGCACGCGCCGCCGAGCATGCGCATGACGAACTGAACGGGCGTCGTGGTGTACCAGCCGGCTTCCGCGAGCTTCTTTGTGAGAAATGCCCGGCGATCCGGCGGCATGATCCGTTCCATAATCGGGGCCGGCAGCGGATCCTTCTTGGGACCTTCGCGCGCTTTGAGAACCTCGAGCTGCTCGGTAAGCGCGCTTCTGCTCGGGATGAGCGAAAGCGTCAACAGAAAGGCCGAGATCGCAAAGAGCGCCGAGATCAGCAGAATGATACCGCCCGGCATCAGACGTTCACCTTCAGAATCATGCGAAGCCAGAAATAGGCACCGATCTCGAGCCCGATGATAATCAAGATCACGATATGCCCGAGAAAGGTATAAAGCAAGGCATGGGCCATCGTCTCTTGGGTCGCGTAGATGAACAATCCCAGCGCAATCGGAATCAGCATCAGCACCCACGCGCTCATACGGCCCTCGGCCGTGAGCGCCGAAACCTTTCGCTGCACTTGCCGGCGATCTTTGATCGTGTCGGCGAGCTGGTCGAGGATCTTCGCCAAGTCGCCGCCCGTCTCGGACTGAACGCGAAAGACTCGCGCAATCATTTTCGACTCGTGGCTTGGCATGCGATCTGCCATGGCATCCATCGCGTCGAACATGCTCGCGCCGAGGTTGGTTTGGCCGATCACCCGCCGAAACTCATGTTGCGCCGGATCGGGCAGCTCTTCGATGACGACCGCCATCGCTTGCCGCAAGCCGAGGCCGACGCGCAAGCCGCCCGCCATGAGGCGCATCGCGGGCTCGAGCTGCGTGCCGAAGGCATCCATGCGGCGCTTCGTCCGAAAGTCGACATATACGTAAAAAAGTAACGCGCCGGCCACTGCGACGGCCGGAAGCAGGATCAAGGAGGCGAGGAGCCCGGTATGCATCAGGAGGACGATCGCGATCCAAACGATCGCGATGCCGGAGGCGACCGTGAGCACGATCTCCTGCGAACGCATGCGGATCCCGGCACGATCGAGGCGGTCGGAGACACTGTTGACGCGCTCGGTGGCGCGACGGTTAATGGTGCTCCAAACTGCAAAAAATATGCAGAAAACCGTTGCGGCGACGCCCGCAAAGATGGCAACGGGCGCGAGCGAGCCTACCATGCCGCCTGCAACGCCAGCTCGTTAAGCGTGCGCGGGTCGTACGGGATGCCGTACTCTTCGAAACGCTTGACGCTAATCGGCTGAATTCCCGTAAAGACGAACTCGCCGACGACATTATTCTCTTTGTCGATGCCGCGCTTTGCGAAGCGGATGATCTCCTGCATCGTCACGATGTCGCCTTCCATACCGACAACCTCGCTGATGCCGATCACCTTGCGCGAACCGTCGCGTAGGCGTGAGGTGTGCACGACGAGATCGAGGGCGCTGGCGATCTGTTCGCGGATCGCGCGAATCGGCAGGTCGAAGCCGGCCATCAGCACCATCGTCTCGATACGCGAGATCGCGTCGCGCTGACTGTTCGCGTGGATCGTCGTAAGCGAACCGTCGTGGCCGGTGTTCATCGCTTGAAGCATGTCGAGCGCTTCGGCGCCGCGGCACTCACCGATGATAATCCGGTCGGGGCGCATACGCAGAGCGTTGCGGAAGAGATCACGAATTCGGATCTCGCCGCTGCCCTCGATATTGGGAGGCCGTGCTTCGAGGCGGATAACGTGCGACTGATTGAGCAGTAGTTCCGCCGCGTCTTCGATCGTGACGATGCGCTCGCGATCGGGAAGATACGACGAGAGGATGTTGAGGAAGGTCGTCTTGCCCGAGCCCGTGCCTCCGCTGACCACGCAGTTGAGCCGCGCCTGGACCGCGGCTCGCAAGAACTCGAGCATCGGCGGCGGGGCGGCGCCGATCCTCACCAGGTCATCGGCGGTCAGGCGGTTGTGCCCAAACCGGCGAATCGTCATCGCGGTACCGTCGATGGCGATCGGATCGATGATGGCGTTGACGCGCGAGCCGTCGGGCAAACGCGCATCGACCATCGGCGAAGCCTCGTCGATGCGGCGGCCAAGCGGGGTGATGATCCGTTCGATGATGAGCCGAAGCTGCCGATCGTCGGCGAAGCGCTTCGCCGTTCGCTCGATCTTACCGCGGCGTTCGACGTAGATCATCTCGGGGCCGTTGACCATGACCTCGGTCACGTCGGGATCGCGCAGCAGATCTTCCAGCGGTCCCAGCCCGAGCGCCTCGTCGACGATCTCGCGGCGCAGATCGGCGAGATCTTCGGCCGATCCGGCAAATTTTCGCTCCGATACGAGCCGAGCGGCGATCTCCTCAACCCTCGAGCGCAGCTCGGCGAGCTTGGCGGCGTCACCCTGAACCGACCCCGCCGTTGCGAGATCGAACTGGCGTATCAGCGCGCTGTGCACTTCGGCCTTGAATGCCTGGCGCTTCGCGTCCGGGGCGGTCGTAACGCTCTTCGCAACGCCGTTGCCATGTGCGCTCGGAGCGTAAGGGCCGGCGACCGACGGCTGAAGCATCAGGCTCTCTGAAACAGTCGGAAGGGACTGCATGTAGTTCTGCAGCGCCGCGATGCTCTTGGCATACGAACGGCTCGTCGAGAGCGGGATCTCCGCGACCAGTTTGCTCCCCAGGCCACGCTCAACCTCGCTGCGCGCTACCGTGCCGGTCTCGCTCCGCGTGTTCGTAATCAGGACGATGTGATCGGCCGGCATGCCGAAGCGTTGGAGATCGGCGAGCAGCGATTGCGCCCCGGCTACGCCCAAAAGCGTTGGCTCTAAGACGATGAAGATGCGGCGCGCGCGCGCCATGAATGGCCGCACCGCCGCAGCAAAAGGTTGGGGCGCGTCGACGATGATCTGATCGAGCCCGGATAAGGTCTCCAGGAAGCCTTCAACGCTCTGCTCGTCCAACGTGAAGGCGGAGTCGTAGCGATTGACGAGTTCGACGAGCGTTACACCGTCCGCGCGTACGCTTGCAACCGATGAGCCGTCGCGCTCTGCGTCGAGATTTCGTACCGCGTCGAAGAGGACGGCCGCACTGCGGCTTCCGCTTAAATCCGCGTCGACGAAGCCGACGCTCTGCTTCTCGTGCATTGCCCGCGCCAACTCGCGGCACAGCGTCGTTGTCCCGGTTCCGCCTTTGGAACCGATAAAGACCCAGATCGGGAAATCGCTCACGGTACTCCTATTTCGCGGCCGCCGGGTCGACGATTTGATCGCCGACGATCAGTTGCACGGAGCTGGACGGGGGCCGAACGACCGGCACCGGCATGGGAAGCGTGGGGACTGCAGGCCCAATCGCGGGGACCGGCATCGGCAACGGGGTTCCGGGTGCGGTCGAACCGGCAAGCGTCAACTCTTCGACTGGCTCGGAGCGGATCGGTTCTCGCGGCGAGCGTAATGCGAGGCGAAGGTTTGCATTCGCATCTGCCCATGCCAGCATATCCGCCTGTTTCGGGTTGACCTCGAGGGTCACCGTTGCGGCCGACTGCTCCTCGGGAGACGGCGTCGCCATCGCATTCTCGAGCGCGTTGCCGACGGCGAGCACGCGGATCCCGCGGAAGATCGTTACGGCTTTCGGCGGCGCCGATCCCGATGAGGAGGGCGGGATCGCGATCACGTCGACGCGGTCGCCGGGAAGGATCATACCGGAGACGCCCTTGACACGATCGACGGGAATGCTGACCGCGCGCATGCCCGGCTGCAGGCGTACCGGGAGCGCAAAGGCGACGTTCGTGCCGATCTTCGAAGCGGTGAGCTCGGAGCCGGCCGGAATCGTGATGAGGGCGAGCGAGCCGACTGCCTGATTTGCCGTTCCCAGCGCGTCGGGCTCGAGCGACTGGACGGGGCGCATCTCCGTGCGGAACATCGAATCGGTAATGCGCTCGCGTGCGGGGATCTCTTGGGTAGCGATAAGGACCGCTCGCTGTTCGGTCGGGGCCGGACGCAGCGAGGAGAGATAGGTCAACGTCAGCCATCCCGTCCCGATTGCCAGGATGACGGCGATCAAAAGCGTCGTGCGGCGTGTATTCATTAGAGCGTGATCCTCAAGAATGGAGCGACGGTCTGCGATAGAGCGACCAAAATCGCGCCGAGAGCGAAAGCTACCGCGTATGGCAATGTTTCGCGCTTATCCGGAGCGAGGCCTTGGCCGCCGGCAAAAACCAGCAGGAGACCTCGTGAGAAGGCACCCTTGGCGCCCCCCCGCATGACGAGAAAAACGAGCGCGAGCACTCCGCCGCCGATCGCACTGTAGAGCAAAAACGGCACGCAGAGTGGATAGCTCAGCATGCCCGAAGCGCTGACGGCCAGCTTGATATCGCCCCCGCCGATACCGCCGCGCGAGTAGACCAGTGTGCCCGCGAGGGTGAGAATGGCCATGACGGCCAGACTGACGAGCAAAGCGCGCCAGCCGCCGAACGCATGAACGATAATCGCGCCGAGTGCCAACGAGCCGGTGAGAGCGTTGGGAATGCGACGGGTCCGAACGTCACAAAAGCCTGCCGCGAGGCAGGCGATGAGGTTAAGCCAAAGAGCGATCGACATGAGCGGATCCGGGTTCATCTGGGTTCAGGGGCACGCTCGCCTCCAAGTTTGCGTGCCCCAAACCCATTGCCGAGAGCGGCTTAGATCGATCCCGCGACCGAGTTGTAGACCGCGCTCAGGTTCGTGCCAAGCAGCTTAACGCCGGCGAGGGCGACCATCGCGATGAGGGCCACGAGCAAGCCGTACTCGACCATCGTTGCGCCTTCTTCGTCGCGAATCATGGATGTGAACGTGCTGACCATTGTATCTCCTTGTAAGTGTGCGTAAGTGTATGAGTGGGTCCGTTACAAGTTTCCGTGATTCAGACGGAACTCGAAACGCTGTTGAATAGGCTGCTGAGGTTGGTGCCGAGCGTCGTGACGCCTACGAGGGCGACCATGGCGATCAGCGCAACCAAAAGCCCGTACTCGACCATCGTGGCGGCGTCTTCGTCGCGAACGATGGATTTAAGTGTGTGGAGCATTATCTGATTTCTCCTTACCAAATGCCACCAGGCTGAGCTTCCGCCGGAACCTTGACGCCGGCATTGGGGCTGTGCACCAGAAGCTGCGCGCTTGCTGAGATAACGCCCGGCGACGAGGTCGCCAAAACGTGGATGAATGAGTCGCGCAAATAGTCGGGCGCAATCGGCACGATTGCCTGGAACTTCCCATCGGGCCCCGCCGTCAGGTCGTGACGGCTAAGCAAAACGTTGGGCAAGTCGGATGAGAGCGTTGCAAGAAGCGTGATCCGAACGGGCGCAGACGGCGGGGCCTGTCCCGAGACGATTACCGCTTCCGCCCCCTCGAGCGGCACAACGTTGAGAGCGATCTGGCCTTGAGCCTCCCCCACGATCGATTCGTCTCGATCTTCCTTTGCCTCACTGATCGCCTGCTGCAGTTGTGCATTGACTTTCGCTAGCTCTTGCCGTGCGAGATGCGTGATGCGATTGGCAAAAGCTTGTGAGACGTAGATATCGTTAGAAGCGTAGCGCGGAGTATCGGCTGTCACCTCGACTCGTTCGTTCACTTCGTACAGGTTATCGCCGGGGCGAATCACCAGCACGATGCCGGGACCGCTGAGTTGTACCGCACGCGACGCCGCAAGCCACTCATACTGAAGATGAGCGCCGGCAGCTACGCGAGCGAGCGGCACGCCTTGATCCGCCGCTGCTCTAACGGGGACCGTTATCAGCAGAGCGCAGGATACAAAAAGAGCCACCCGATGAAAAGGCCGCAAAACGAACCTCCTAACTCCTGGTGCGGCTGTATCATGACATCCCCGGTAGCGCCTTGCAACACCGAGGCAGGCCGCCCACGCATTTTTTAACTTAACGTCGGCACTTCGTTAACGAGTTAACGCCGGGTTTCGTGCCATAATGCCGGGGAGAGCGGACGCCTTTTGACGCCCGTTCGTACCTATGGAGGAGGCAATGGTTTCGATCACGCGCCGTTTTGTCGCATCCTTGGCAGCCCTGGGCCTGTGCTTGATCGCAGCGCCTTCGGCCGCCGATCAGCTGACGCTGCTTTCAATCCAGTCCGGCCATTCGACGGTGATCAAGGCCGACGGCCTGACCCGGGTCGCCGTGGGCGACGGGCGGATCGCGGGGGTGGTCCCGGTTGGGACCTCCCAGGTGATCGTCAACGCAAAAGCGCCCGGGCACACCACCCTCTACATCTGGGCCGGCGGCCGGCGCCAGGCCTACGAAGTGACGGTGACCGAGCAGGGGATGGACGATGTGGCCCAGATGCTGCGCAGCGCGATTGCCGAGCCAAACGTTCAGGTGGTCAGTTCGGGCCATAATATCGTCGTGCGAGGGACGGTCTCCGACGGCGCACAGTTTCAGCAGATCAGCGATATCATTTCGCGTTTCGGCGGTTACCTCGTTTCGGAAAACGGCACCGACGCGAAGGCCGTGATCATCAACGCGGTAACGATCCAGCAGAACCTCGGCCAGCTTCAGCGGGCCATCGCGAACATTCCCGGCGCGAGCGACATTCGGGTCGATCCCGACGGTAAGGGCAACGTCATCGTCAGCGGCAACGCGACCGACGCCGTGACCGCTCAGGCGATTCTCGATCGGGCGCGCGGACTGGCCGGCCCATATCTGGCGAGCAACGGTCAACTGATCGATCGGCTCAATGCGATCAGCAACAGCCAGATCGACGTCAAAATCTACGTTCTGGAAGTCGACAAGACCGCCCAGTCGAACCTCGGCATCTCGCTCTTCGGCGCGCAGCCGGTTCAGGGGCAGGCGATTCCAAGCCTCGTGCCGCCGGAGTTCCCCTTCCTAGAAAGCCCATCGGCTCCGGGATCGGGCTCGGCCTTCACGATTCAGCCATTCTATCGGCTCACGACGCTCGCCCCGACGCTCAACCTCCTCATGCAGGAGGGGCACGCAAAGGTTCTCTCCAGCCCCGACCTCGTAACGAGCCCGGGGGCGAAGGCGACCTTTCTCGTCGGCGGCGAGATCCCAGTCGTCACCTCATCGGGGATCAGCGGAACGAACGTTCAGTACCAGCCATACGGCGTGCAGCTGAACGTCACGCCGGACATCCTCGGCAACGGATCGGTGCGGGCGGTCGTCGCCCCGGAGATCTCGCGGCTCGACTATGCAAATGCGGTCATCGTCTCCGGCTTCACGATTCCGGCGCTCCTGGTCAGCAAGCTTTCCACCGATGTGATCACGCGGCCGGGAGAGAGCATCATTCTCGGCGGCCTCGTCGACCGCCAGGAGATGCGCACGATCTCAAAGATCCCATTGCTCTCCGCGATCCCGATCCTTGGCAAACTCTTTACCTCCACGTCGTACCAAAGCAGTCAGAGCGACGTCGTTTTTGTGATGACGCCGCAAATCATCACGCGATGAACTCGCAGCGCGGCCAAATTCTACCGCTCCTGGCGGTCAGCCTGGCCGTTCTGATGGGCTTTGCGGGTATCGCGATCGACGTCGGCTATCTGGAATACTGGCAGCAGAAGCAGCAGACCGCGACCGACGCGGCGGCGCTCGGCGGTGCGCAGAACCTCGCCGAAAGCAACTGCGGCAACGCGACCAACGCTGGGTCGGCCGCGCTCAACGACGCTGGCGCCAACGGGTTCCCGACCGGCCAGGTGAGCCCCATGACTCCGCCGTCGTCCGGCCCCTACGCCGGCAACGCCTGTGCGATCAGCGTCCGGATCGCCACGACCAACCTGGCGGCGTTCTTTTCCCGCCTCTTCGGTTTCCCGGCAGGTATGACCGAGTCGACGAGTGCCACGGCGGTCGCCGAAACCAGCGGCAACGGAACCTGCATGTACCTCTTAAGCCCCACCGCTCGCACGGGCTTCAACGGCGCGACGGTGAACTCACCGGGCTGTGCAATTGCTTTAAATTTCAACGCGAACTTTAACGGCGGCACGATAGCCGCACCGTTCATCGGCTACGGATCGGGTACCCCGAACTACGGCGGCACCACGTTCACGATGGCAAGCCCCATGCCGATGCTCCCGGTTGCCGATCCCTGCCCGGAGATCGCCGGGTGCGCCTATCTCGCAGCACACCCTCCCTCAGCGAGCAACTGTACGAGCTACAACTCAAACGGCGCCAGCGCGACCCTCTCCCCGGGGTGCTATAACGGCCTGAACCTCGATCCCCCGGGCACGATCACGCTGAGCCCCGGGCTCTACGTCATCAACGGCAACTTCAATAACAACGGAGTAACCCTCACGGGGACGGGCGTCACCCTCTACGTCACCCAGAACGGCAACGGTCCGAACCTCGACTACGGTCCGCCGGTAACGCTCTCGCCGCCGACCACCGGAAACTACGCGAACGTCCTCTACTACCAGGTTCCGGGTAACTCTTCGAGCATCAACTTCAACGGCTCGGACGTGAGTATGAACGGGCTCATCTACGCGCCCGGCACGACCAGCGCAAACTTCGACGACAACTTTGGGAGTTACGTCGTGCTGGTCTTCGGCGCGATGAACTTCAACCAAAACAACGCCTACGACTTCGCTTCGCCCCCACCGGGGCAATCTATCATTAAGCAGGCGGTATTAGCACAATGAAAAAAAGTCTCAAGGATTCCGAGAGCGGCACCAGCGCGATCGAATTTGCGATACTGGCGCCGGTCTTCGTGTTGTTAGTTCTTGGCTTGATCGACTTTGGGCGCTACATGTACTATTCGATTGTCGCCGCGCATGCAGCCCGCGCCGGCGTGCAGTACGGCGCGCAGAACGTCTACTCGGCCGCGGATACTGCGGGTATGCAAAACGCGGCGAGCGCCGATGCCCCGGGAGGGTTCCTCCCGGTGGCGACCCACTACTGCAGCCTCAACGGCTCGGCGGCCATGTGCGGTACGGGAACGCCCGCGGCGGGAAATACCTATTACGTCAAAGTTGTCGTCACCGGCGTCTTCAATCCGATCATCAGCTATCCGGGCATTCCGCACAGCATGACCATTTCGTCGACGGCCCAGATGCGGGTGGCTGCGCAATGATACCGCGGCATCGTTGGAAACAATCCGGGCAAATTCTTCCGCTGCTTGCGATGAGTCTCTCCGTGTTGCTCGGTTTCGCCGGCGTCGGGGTCGACGTCGGTTACCTCGAGTACCGCCAGCAGGAGCAGCAGTCGGCGACCGACGTCGCCGCGCTCGGCGCCGCGGAGCAGCTTGCCCACTCGAGCTGCGCGAGCAACGGCACTGCCGTGACCGTCGCGAAGAGCGACGCGGGCACAAACGGCTTTGTGGACGGCGCGAGCAGCGTAGCGGTTGGGGTGAACAGTCCGCCGACAACCGGCGTGCTGGCCGGCAATGCCTGCGCGGTAAGCGTGCAGATTACGAGTTCAAACGTCGCGACGTTCTTTTCGCGGGCATTGGGCTTCAAACAAGCCAAAGAGACGACCCAGGCGGTCGCCGAGGCGACGACCAATGCGGTCGCCAGCGGCTGCATCTATCTCTTGAGCCCGACGATTTCGCAGAATTTCAACGGTGCGACGGTCAATGCGCCGCAGTGCGGTATCCTGATGAACGACACCGCAAACTTCAACGGGGCCACGATCGACGTCGCGAACGTCGGCTACGCCGGATCGACCGCTCCGAACGAGAACGGCTCGAACTTTACGCTGGCGACGCCCGCGCCCATGCTGCCGGTCGCCGATCCGTGCCCGACGATCGACGGCTGTGCCTACATTACGGCAAGTCCGCCTCCGACGAGCAACTGTTCGTCCTTCAACGGAAACGGCTATAGCGGCTCGCTGAGCGCCGGGTGCTACAGCAGCCTGAACCTCAACGGTGCGAACGTGACCTTGAATCCGGGCACGTATGTCTTGAGCGGAACCTCGAACTTCAACGGATCCAGGATCACCGGTAGCGGCGTAACGCTTTTCGTACCGGCTTCGGGGACGGCGCCGAACTTCAACGGCGCGCAGGTCTCCCTTTCGCCGCCGACGAGCGGCAACGAAACCGGCGTGCTCTACTACCAGGTTCCGGGCAACCCCAGCAGCCCGAATTTTAACGGCACCAACAACTCCTACAGCGGCTTGATCTACTGCCCCGGCGCGACCGCCGTCAACTTCAACGGGGCCAACGGCAAATACGTCGTGCTCGTCTTCGGGGCGATGAACTCCAACGGGAGCATCGCTTGGGATCTTGCAACGCCGCCCCCGGGCGGCTCCCTCATCGAGCATGCGGTGCTGGTGCAATGATGCGCAAACACCAACGTGGAGCCAGCCTTCCCGAGACCGCGATCGTTCTGGCAGTGGTCCTCGCGATGCTCTTCGGAATCATCGACTTCGGCCGCGCGATGTACACCTACGCCTTTGTCGCGCAGCTCGCTCGCCAGGGGGCGCGCTGGATGATCGTGCGCGGTTCGCAGTGCAGCCTCTTGGATCACTGCGGCGCGGGCCAGACCGAGGTGCAGACGTACATTCGCGGCCTTTCCGAGGGCATGACCAATCCAAACAATATTCAGGTGAGTCCGCCGGCTTTTTCCGGCTGTGCGCCCGTCTCAAACGCTCCCGGCTGTACCGTTGCCGTGACGGTCACCTACCCATTCAATTTCCTGCTGCCGTACTTGCCGGTGGGGACGATCAACATGTCCAGCACATCGAAGATGGTGATCTCGCAATGAGGAAAGGCGGGTTTGCATGAATGCGTTGGCGATCCCCAGCTCGCGGCTGCCGCAGCGGTGGCTCCGCTCGAACAACGCGCTGCAAACCGGGACCGGGAGCGTCAGCTCGCTCTTCGCGCTGGCGGCGTTCGAACGGCGCGATGGGGTTGCACTCTACGCGCTGCGGGTGATAAACCACACCCGCTGCGAGCTCGTCTGCAGCATTTGGATACTCTCCCGCCGCGGGGAGCTCGTGCTTGCGAACTCCGAGCCGATCCTCGTGAATCCAAACGCGACGCATGCGGCGCGCGTGCCCGTCTGGGTGGAGGGCTTTCCCGCATTCGATCGCGTGCTGCTCGAAGTATCGGGAGAAGGCGTCCACTGCATCGTTGAAGCTCCGGCTCCGCGAGCGAGATCTCGGAACCTATACGCGCCGATCGCCGCGGCGTGCGTAATGCTCGGGGTTCTTGCCCTCGCGATCACCCTCGGACTAAAAGCCGCGCTTCCGAAAATCGCGGGGTTCGTGGTGCCGCCGGAGACGCTGCCGGGCACGACGGTTCAGGCGCAATACGACTCCCAAGGCTTGGGAGCAGTCTCGTACGCCGTCAAGGCCCCGAATGGGAAGCAGATTGCGGGCGGGCGGCTCGCGGAGAACGCCGGTGCGATTCCCGTGGCGATCCCGGCCGCTCCGCAGGGCGGTGCCTACATTCTAGAGCTCGATAAGAGCGGGCCCCTTGGAAAGGCCAGTGAGGTCCGCGTCCTCAATACGGTCGCGCCCCGGCTCGGAGGCGGCGCAAGAATCGAAAGCCTCGCCGTGCGGCCGGCCGTCGCGAAGCCGGGCCAGACGATCGACGTCACCTACTCGGCGAACGCCGATGCCGGCACGGTACGGCTCGTCGATGCCGCCGGCACGGTTTGGGCCCAGCAGCCCTTCTCGCGCAATGGTGAAACGACGTTGACCGTGCCGTCACTGCGCGACGGCGCCGAGCTGCAGGTCGTGCTCAGTGTCGCCAAAGCTTCGACGGCGGCAAAATCGATGGCTGGGCTGGTTGTCGCGAGCGCCCTGCACCCGATCGCGGCGGCGGCCGCCGGGAGCAGGGTGGAGATTGCCGGGGACGACGACCCGAACGTGCCGGCGGCAACCGACGCCGATTCCAACGGCACGTTCCAGGTTCTAGACCGTACCGTAAAGAGCGGGCAGCCGATTCGAATTCACATCATCTCGCCGCGGAACGACATGCGCATCGCGTTGACGGACTCGCAGTCGCACGAGGTCGCCGCCCAAAACGTGGGCGCGCAAGCAGATACGGTGACCCTCACGGCGCCAAACGTGGCGCAAGCGACTACCTATACGGTAGTCGCCACGTTCACGGATGGCTTCGGGCAGGAGAGCGTCGTTCAGCCTGTGACGGTTCTGCCCTAGCGCTTCGGCAGGAGGACCCCCGAAGCAGCGGCCGTACTGTGGGGCGCCGCATGCGCGAAGACGGAGCCTAAATCTCCGCCAACGGTCTGAATCGCGACCAGCGCCGCCAGCGCGACCAATGCCACCAGCAGGCCGTATTCTAAGGCCGCTGCGGCACGATCGTCCCAGAAAAGGGTCTCGAGAGCGGTGAGGGACCGCCGCTCTCGACCGACTGCCACGCTAGACCGACGAAGCGACGGTATTGAAAACGCTGCTGAGATTCGTGCCGAGCAGCTTGACCGCCGTGAGCGCTACCATCGCGATCAGTGCGACCAGCAGGCCGTATTCGACCATCGTGGCGCCTTCTTCGTCGCGCCAGAGTGATTTGAGAATCGTTTTCATATTCTTCATCGCTGCTCGTTCTAGACCGAGCTTGCCGCTGTGTTGAAGAGCGTGCTGACGCTGACGCCGAGGGTCCTGACGGCGGCCAAGGCCACCATAGCGATCAGGGCGACGAGGAGGCCGTACTCGACCATTGAGGCGCCGGAGTCGTCGAGAGCGAGAGATTTAAGGGTTGCGAACATTCGTTTGGTTCCTTTCGGGATTAGGTCGACGTAGCTAACTGAACGAGGAACGTAAACGAGCCGTCCCACGTTTCAGTCTGTAGCCGGCCGACCGGCTTAAGGTTTGTCGAGATGCCAAAACCGCCTTAACGCAAAACGAGCCCGGGCGTTAAGAAGTGTTGACGGCTCAACGAAGATGTAGCATAATCGGCGCGAGAGGTCAAGGGGCCCCTTGTCACCTGGGCGTCCTATTGAGCCTCGAAAACGCCGCCCTGCCCGCCTATAGCGTGCCGGGCACACGCCTGAGGAAACCATGCGAAAATCGTACACTATGAAAACGCGCCACCGGCAGACCGGGCAGGTCAGGCCGCTGGTCGCATCCACGCTCACGACAAACTTTAGTGGCTCGTCACCCGTTGCTACCAGTATGATGAGTCAGCTTCGTAAATGCGACTCCGGCGCAAGCCTCGTCGAGTTCGCCGTCGTCCTCCCATTTCTCGCGCTTTTGCTGATCGGTCTGATCGACTTTGGGCGTTATATGTACGCCGGCATCGTTATTGCCAACGCGGCGCGCGCCGCGGTGCAGTATGGCGCGCAGACTCCCGAGACCGCGGCGGATACCACCGGTATGAAAAACGCCGCGATTGCCGACGCCGGCGGCCTGCCGAACGTCTCGGCGAGTCCGTTACCTTACTGCCTGGTCAACGGCGTATCGGGCTCGTGCTCGACGGCAGGCGCGGTGACGTACATTAAGGTGGTTACTTCGGGTACGTACACGCCGCTGATCAGGTATCCCGGATTGCCGGCCTCGGTCCCCGTTTCGGGATCGGCGGTCATGCGGGTGGAGTCGGAATGAGAAAGCACGGCGAGCGCGGGAGCAGCATGGTCGAAATGGTCATCGCTGCGGGCGCACTCTTGGCACTGATCTTAGGCGTCGTCGACTTTGGCCGTGTTATGTACACCTACGGCTACGTGGCGCAGCTGGCGCGCGAAGGTGCGCGCTGGGCGATCGTTCGCGGCAGCGGCTGCACGCTGCTCGATCACTGCGGCGCCGCCAGTTCCGACGTCAATACCTACGTGCAGAGCCTGGCGGAAGGAATGACGCCGGGAACCGGGATCAATGCGCTGACGGCATCCGCCTCCTGGCCGACCTGCAAGACCACCGGCTGCACCGTTGCAGTCACCGTTACCTATCCATTCAAATTCATCGGCGTGCCGGGCATACCGCCCATCAGCATGTCGAGCACTTCGCAAATGGTGATATCACAATGAGACGTAAATCCGAATCCGGAGCGGTGCTGCCGCTCGTCGCAATTTCCTTGGCTGTCATGATGGGTTTCGCGGGAATGACCGTCGACGTCGGCTATCTTGAATACCAGCAGCGCCAGCAGCAGTCGGCCGCCGACGCTGCGGCGATCGGCGGTGCGCAGCAGCTGCTCCGCTCCACCTGCCCGAATGTGGGCGTAGCCAGGCCGGCGGGACAGCTTGATGCAGCCGCAGCCGGATATACCGACGGCACCGGTGGAACGACGGTCAACATTCAGAATCCTCCGCCGTCGGGCCCCTACGCGACCAGTAGCTGCGCCGTCTATGCCCAGATCACGGCGCCGCACCGGACGACCTTCGCGTCGTTCTTCCGGCCGGGCGGCATGCAAGAGACGACCGAGGCAACCGCCACCATCGTCAACAACAATGACGGGTGTATCTACGTGCTCGACCCGACGGCGAGGTTCCAACTCAACGGCACCTCGGTTAACGCGCCGAAGTGCGGCATCAACTCAAACGCCAGCGTGCAGGTCAACGGCGGGACCATCGACGTCGGCTCGTTCGGATACCTCGGATCGCTGCAGAGCAATGGCGTTACCTATAAGGACGCGCAGCCCCAGAAAATGATCCAGGTGCAGGATCCCTGCCCGCTGATCGCATCCTGCGCGGCAATGGCCGCTAGTCCGCCGGCACAGACTTCCTGCAGCGTGTACACTGAGAATGGCGTGGCGAATGCGGACGTCAAGCCGGGTTGCTATAGCTCCTTCGTCCTCAACGGCGGCAGCGTACACCTGGAACCCGGAACGTACACGTTCACCGGGACGGTGATGGATAATGGTCCTCCGGTGACAGGAAGCGATGTCACGATCTACGTAAGCGCGACCGGCGGTCCGGTTCTGTTCAACGGCAGCAGCGTCACGCTCACGCCACCGGCCGGGGGGCTGCTCTTTTACCAGGATCCAAGCAACAAATCCACCGTGCAATTCAACGGCAGCAATATGGACCTCAGCGGCGTGATGTACGCGCCCGGCGCGCTCGGACAAATCAATGGGAGCGGCGGCAACTACCTCGTTCTGGTCTTCGGCAACGTGCAGCTCAACGGCGGGTTTACGGTCGATCCGGGCAAACCGGTCGACGGCCAGTCCTATCTGCGGAACATCGTTCTAGCGCAGTAAGGCGGGGCTACTCGGCGACGGCGATTGCCGGTGCGCGAACGCGTTTGGGCTTCTTGATCAAGAAGACCAGCGGGGTCGAGAGCACAAAGACGATCGCCGTCGCGCGGAATAGATAGTTGTAAGCGATCATCGCCGATTGCTGGCTCACCATCTGCGTGAGCTGTCCGATCGAATAGCCGTGCGACTGCGTGACGCCCGAGGCCAGCACGTTCCAGGCGATCGCCGTCTGGTGCGTGAGCATCGTGGTGAGGATCGCAATGCCGAGGCTGCCGCCGAGCTGACGCAGCAAGGTAAAAACGCCGGTCGCGCCCGCCATCTCGGGAACGGGGACGTCGCCGAGCGAGATCGTCGTCAGCGGTACGAAGAGGAAGCCGAGCGCGAAGCCCTGGATCACGCGCGGCCAAAAGACGTCCCAGTACCCCGCCTGCACGCTGAGCCCGCCGAGCATCCATGTCGACCAGGCAAACAGCAGCGTTCCGAAGACGATCGACCATCGACCATCGATACGATTGAGAATCCGGCCGATGATCAACATCGAGATGGCGGTCGAAAATGCGCCGGGCATCAGCGCCAGGCCGGTGTCGAACGCGGTGAAGCCGAGCAGCGACTGAAAGAAGAGCGGTAAGATCAGCGCGGTTCCGTACAGGCCGAAGCCCATGATGATGCCCAAAAACGAGCCGACGGAGAACGACCTGAACTTGAAGACCTTCAAATCGACGATCGGATGGCGGTCGCGCAAGGCCTTCAAGACGAACGTCACCAACGCGACGACCGACACAACCGTGCAGACCTGGATCGCGCGCGAGGAGAACCACTCGTCGCGCTCGCCCTGCTCGAGCACGAACTGCATCGTCGCGAGGCCGGCCGTCAGCAGGCCCAGGCCGATAAAGTCGATGCCGCCTTTGGGCTTGGCGATGTATTTGGGGTCGGGGATGAAGGCCAGCGTCATCAAGAAGGCGGCGATGCCGATCGGCACGTTGATGTAGAAGATTAAGGGCCAGTTGGCGTTGTCGACGATCCAGCCGCCGAGCGCAGGACCGATCGCCGGCCCGACCATCGCACCCATGCCGAAGATCGCCATCGCGGCACCGCGGCGCTCGGGCGGGAAGGTCTCGAACATGATCGCCTGCGCGGTCGGCTGCAGCGCGCCGCCGCCCAAGCCCTGAACGATGCGGTAGAAGACGAGCACCCAGATCGAGCGCGCCGTACCGCAGAAGAAGGAAGCGATCGTAAAGACCGCAAGCGAGGTCGCGTAAAACGCTTTGCGGCCGAGCAGCGCGGTAAGCCAGCCGTTGAGCGGCATCACGACGACGTTGGCCAGGATGTACCCGGTCGCGACCCAGGCAACCTCGTCGACCGTCGCTCCCAAGTTTCCGCCGATCGTGCTGATCGCCACATTGACGATCGTCGTGTCGATGATCGCCATGATGAGGCCGAGCATCACCGTGATGGTGATCAGCGCAACTGAGCCCCCCTCGCGCGGGCGAACTGCGGCGGCGGTCGTGGTCATCGAGCCATGTTTCTTAGAGGCGTCCTACCCATTCCCGAACAAGGGACCGTGCGGTGCAGCCAACGGTTTCGCCCCCTAAGAGAACGGCCGCTCTTCTTGTTGTGGCCGCTTTCGCCGTCTTTGCACTGATCGACGTCCTCGCATTTCGCACCGGACTCTACCACGCGGCCCTCGACCCCGCTTCGAGCACCGGAAGTTTCGAAACCGCGATTAAACGCTTCCGCAATCTCGACGCCGTCCCGAAGACCGACGTGCTCGTGCTGGGTGACTCGCGCATCTACTCCGGCCTCAATCCGCAGGCGGCGAGCGCCGCGGCGCCGGGGCTGCGCTTCCTCAACGGCGGCGTTCCGGGGACGACGCCGCGCTGCTGGCCGTTCTTCGTGCGCGCGATCGATCCGCAAGCGCGGCGCTTTCGCGCGGTCGTCATCGCGGTCGATACCTACGCCGACGACGACAGCGCGATCGGCAGCCTCGACGGCGACGATCGTCCGATGGACCTGCGCTACGTCGTCTTTCAGACGCGGCTGAGCGATCTGCCCAAGCTCGCCGGCTCGTTCTCGGACCCGCGCGAGCGCGTCGAGAACGGCATCGATCTCTTCTGGCGAGGGCAAGAGCTGCGCGACGACGTGCAAGCGTTCGCGGCCAATCCGTTCGCGCGATTTGCGGCGCTCGAGGCGGCGCGCGGCGCCGATACCTTCGACCCGCTCGTCGCGCACCCGCGAAGCGAGACGCTGCGCGGCCTCACGGTCGACTTTGCTGCGGGCAAGATCGAGTATCCGCCGGGGCTTACCGCTACCGAGCAGAGTGCGATCGCGACCCAGGTGCTCAAGCTCCCCGAGCCGAGCGCCTCCTATGCGAAATACCGCTTACAGTGGCTGCTGCCGCTCGCGGCTCGTTACGCGCAGAGCGGGACGCCGGTCTTTTTCGTGCGGATTCCCACGCGTCCGCTCCATCGCAGCGCGTCGCAGGAGCCCACCGGATCGCTCGTCGACATCGCGCAGCAAGAGCACGCGCGGCTGGTTCCGGCCGCACCGTATATCGCGCTCGAGCGCCCCGAGCTCTTCGCCGACGAAGATCACCTCAACGCGCAGGGCAGCCTGTTGTTCAGCCGGCTGCTCGGCCACGACGTTGCCGCCGGACTCTCCCAGCCGCCGCCCCGCAGCGTGCCGGTCAACGACGCGGTGCTCCCCAGCTCGGCGGCGTTGCCGCCCGCGCCGCCGGAGCATCGCGACCTCTCGTGGTTTGCCGCGGCCTGCGGCATCGGCATTCCGCTGCGTTTTCAGTCGTACGAGTTCTGGCTCTTCTTGGCGCTCGTCTGCGCGCTCTTCTATCTGCTGCCGCGGCGCGCCGGCTTCGTCTTTCTGCTGATCGTCAGCTACTACTTCTACGCGCGCTGGAACGCGTGGTACGTCCTCTTTCTCTGGATTCTGACCGCGAGCGATTTTCTGATCGCGATTGCGCTCGAGAAGCGGCGTGAGGGCAAGCGCAACACCAAGCTGCTGCTGGCGCTCGGCGTCGCGGCGAACCTCGCCTTCCTCGGGAGTTTCAAGTACACGAACTTCGCGAGCGGCACGGTCGCCGAACTGATCGGCAGGCACGGCAATCCTTGGCTGGTCAACCTCTTCGTTCCGATCGGCATCAGCTTTCATACCTTTCAGAGCATCTCGTATCTCGTCGACGTCTATCGTGGGCGCACGGTCGCGATCCGCAAGCCCCTCGACTACGCGCTCTATCTCGCCTTCTTTCCGCAGCTTTTGGCGGGTCCGATCGTGCGCGCCGGGCTCTTCTTCGGCGAGCTCTTCACGTGGCGCCCGCCGGGTCCGCAAGACGTCAGCTACGGTCTCGCCCGCGCCGGCTTCGGCCTGCTGAAGAAGACCGCGATCGCCGATCAGTTCGCCGGCGTCGCCAATGGCTATTTCGATGCGATTGCGAGCCATCCGGGATCGCCCGCCGCGTGGAGCGCGATGTTTGCCTTCAGCCTGCAGATCTATTTCGATTTCTCGGGCTACAGCGATATTGCGATCGGCTGCGCGCGTCTGCTCGGCTTTGTCTTCCCCGAGAACTTTCGCATGCCGTATCTCGCGACCAGCGTTACGGATTTCTGGCATCGCTGGCACATTACGCTCTCGACCTGGCTGCGCGACTATCTCTACATTCCGCTCGGCGGCAACCGCGGGGGTGCCGTTGCGACGCTGCGCAACCTGATGATCACGATGCTGCTCGGCGGCTTGTGGCACGGGGCGCAGTGGACCTTCGTCGCGTGGGGCGGCGTGCACGGCGTTGCGCTGTGCATCGAGCGGCTCGCCGGTGTTGGGCGCGAGCGTTCGCTGCCGCGCGGCGTCGTGCTGGTCGCGCGCGTCGCTTCGACGTTTGCGATCGTAACGCTGGCGTGGGTGCTCTTCCGCGCACCGAGCTTCGCCGCTGCGCTGACCGTCTACCGGGCGATGTTCGCCGGCGGTTGGGGCCCCGGATTGCTGAGCGGATGGCCGGCGGTCCTCGCCACGGGCATCGTCGCGTTCGGCATTCTGCGCTTGCTGCTCGAACGGTACAGCGTCGCGCCGGCTTGGCCGCAGCTGCGCCCGGCGTTGCAAGCGGGAGCGCTCGCAGGCCTGCTTTTAGCGCTGCAGCTCTTCTCGTGGTCCGGTCCGTCGCCTACGTTTATCTACTTTAAGTTTTAGCCCCGAATACGGTACACTCCATACTGGATGTACGACGACGATCACGAACACGCCATCGAGACCTCGGTCTTTGAAGACCTGCACGTGGTCACGCTGCGCGGCGAGTGGGATGTCTCGACCCGCGAGCGGCTGCGCGAGGCGCTAACGTCGGTCGGAAGCGATCGGGACGTGGTCGTCGACTTGCGCGGGGCAAGCTTTTTCGACTCTACCGCGCTGGCGGAGTTGATTGGACTGTACAAGCGTTTGCTTGGGCAGGGGCGCCGCTTAGAAGCCTTGGTCGGCGACAGCAACATGCGCCGCCTGCTCGAACTTACGAGCCTCGACGGTCTGCTCGGCGTCTCCGGCCCGCGGGCACGCTATCTCTCCGAGTGTTTGCCGCCGCCCTCATGGGCTTCGTAGAAGTCGCTTCGCTCGCACTTCAGAAGTGAGTCGCTGGAATTGAGTGGAAGAGGGAGGCATGACGTCTCTTCCCGACGCGCTTCCTTTTCGTGCCTACCGAGATTCCGTCCAGCGATATTCCAGTAAAATTGCGGCTTCGTTCGAATCGGTGGCGGGAAAAATTATCGCGGAGCGCCTGCCGGAAGCCTACGTGCGAGACCCGGCCGGGCCATGTTTTGTGCTCTGGGCGTGCGCCGTCAACGGCGGCGATACCGCCGACGCGCTGCCGGTTGCGGCCGCCTTCGATCTGTTCGAGCGTTTCATGCTGCTGCACGACGAACTCGCCGACGCATCTGCCGAAGCAATTGCGCGATGGGGCCTCGGCCAGAGCCTCAACGCCGGGGATGCCCTCTACGCGGTCGCTTTTCGCAGCCTCGCGAGCGATGTGATTTCCCCGGCGCGGCGGCTCGAAGCCGCGCGGCTCGCCGGTGAAGCAGTGCTGGAAGCCATCGAAGGCCGCAGCGAACCGATGGCCGGACGCTGCGCGCTAACCGGCGCGGCGCTGCAAGCCGGCGCGGTGATCGCCGGCGCAAACGCCGAAACGGCGCGGGCCTTCGAACGCGCGGGACGCGCGCTCGGCATGGCCGCCGATGCACCGGATGAGACGCAGGCGCGCGATTTCGCGCAGCGCGCGATCGATTCGCTCGCGCCATATGCGAGCGCGCAAACGCTCGCGGCATTTAGGGAAGTTGCCTTCGACATTGCCCGACGAACAGCCTGAGCGCGCAACGCCGTCGCGAAAGGCGGAGCACCTGCGGATCAACATCGAGGAGGACGTCAACGCCAAGGGCATCGACGCCGGCTTCGATTCGTACTGGTTCCGCCATCGCGCCCTGCCGGGAATCGACCTGCGCGAGGTCGACTGCACGCGTTCCTTTTTGGGCCGCAAACTCGGCGCGCCGCTGCTGATCTCGTGCATGACCGGCGGAACGCCGGAAGCGACGAGAATCAATCGCTGCTTGGCGCGCGTCGCCGCGCGCTTCGGTCTGGCGATGGGCCTGGGATCGGGACGCGCGCTGCTCGAATCGCCGCACACGCTCGAGAGTTTCGACGTGCGCGACGACGCGCCGGATATTCTGCTCTTTGCGAATCTCGGCGCGGTGCAGCTCAATAAAGGCTACGATGCAGTCGCGTGCACGCGGCTCGTCGAGATGCTGCGCGCCGACGCACTCGTGCTGCACCTCAATCCGCTGCAAGAGGCGCTGCAGCCCGAAGGCGACACGAACTTTCGCGGATTGATCGGGCGAATCGCCGCCGTCTGCGCGGACGTGAAGTTTCCGATCGTGGTAAAAGAAGTCGGGTGGGGCATCGGTCCGACCGACGTGCGCGCGCTCTTCGATGCCGGCGCGGCGGCCGTCGACGTGGCGGGTGCGGGCGGCACGTCGTGGAGTGAGGTCGAGCGTTATCGCATTAGCGAACCCTGGCGAGCGCGCGTCGCGGCGGCCTTCGCCGACTGGGGAATTCCCAGCGCCAAGGCGCTGGTCGAAGCGCGCAGCGCGGCCCCCGGCCGCCTCCTGATCGCCAGCGGCGGCCTGCGCAGCGGCGTCGACGTCGCCAAAGCGATCGCGCTCGGCGCCGACCTCGCCGGGATCGCGGGCCCATTTGTCCGCGCCGCGGATCAAGGCCCGGAGGCTGCCGAAACCCTCGCGCGGGAGTATCTCGAGGCGCTGCGCATCGCGATGTTCTGCGCCGCAGCGCGAACGCTCGAAGAGCTGCGCCACAGCGCCTTGACCAAAAAGGACTAAGTCCGCTAGACTAACTCTTAAAATGAAGAGCGTGAACGTCCATGAGGCCAAGACGCACTTCTCGCAACTGCTTGCGAAGGTTGCCGCCGGGGAAGAAGTGATCATCGCCAAAGCCGGCCGCCCCATCGCACGGCTCGTGCCCGCCGAAACGCCGGCACCGCGCGAACTCGGCTGGGACAGCGGCGCACGCTTCTGGATCGCGGACGATTTCGATGAGTACCTGCCCGACGAATTTACGGAGTACCTGCGCTGAAGCTGCTGCTCGATACGCACGTGTGGCTTTGGATGGCGCTGCAGCCGCAACGCCTCGGTGAAGCCGCCCGCTCGACGATCGCCGACCGCGCGAACAGCCTCTTTCTTTCGATCGCAAGCACCTGGGAGATCGTCGTGAAGCAGGCTCGCGGAAAGGTCGAGCTGCCGACCGACGTCGCGACGTATCTGCGCTCGCGCTTGCCGGTCAGCGGCGCGACGCTGCTCGACGTCTCGCTCGACCACGTCTTTGCCTTGGATTCGATTCCCGATCGCCACCGCGATCCGTTCGACCGGATGCTCGTGGCGCAGGCGCTCGTCGAGGGAATGAAGCTGGTCAGTGCGGATCCGCGAGTTCTCGCCTACCCCATTGCAACGATCGACGCGCGCCGATGAACCTGACGCTGGGGGCTGCCGACGGCTATTGCCGGATGCTGACGCGCCGTCACTACGAAAACTTCCCGGTCGCCTCGCGCTTCGTCGACGGCGAGACGCGTCGCGATCTGATGCGCATCTACGCATTCTGCCGCACGACCGACGATCTCGGCGACGAGAGCCCCGACGGCACCGCGCTCGACCGTTTGGCGCGCTGGCGCGATGAAGTGCGCGCGCTCTACGCGGGCACGCCGCCGGTGCATCCCGTTCTCTTCGCGCTCGCGCAGACGATCGAGCGGCGCGCGATTCCGCAGCAGCCGTTTGCGGATCTGATCGAAGCCAACGTGATGGACCAAAGCGTTAGCCGCTACGCGACCTGGGACGAGCTGATCGGCTACTGTCGCCTTTCGGCCGCGCCGGTCGGGCGGATGGTGCTGCGCGTCTTCGGCGTGGCCAGCCAAAGTGCCGAGCAGCTCTCCGACGACGTCTGCATCGGCCTGCAGCTGGCAAACCACGCGCAGGACGTTCGCCGGGATGCGGCGATCGGGCGCAAATACCTCGTCGAGAGCGACGTCGCCGCGCTGGGAGCGGCCGGCGCGGCCGAGAGTATGGTGCGCCGCGCACGGACGCTGCTTGCTTCGGGGGAGGAGCTCGAGCGGCTGGTGCCGCGTCCGCTGCGGCTGCAGCTGGCGCTCTACCGCATGGGCGGCCTCGCAATTTGCAACGCCATCGAAGCGCTCGGTTACCAAACGGAGCGCAAGCGGCCGAGTCTTTCGACGCCCACGAAGGTATCGCTGGTACTGCGCGCCGCAGTAGAGAGCTTTTCTCGGAGGCGGCCAGCATAGTGATCAATCTTCAGCGGGCGCTCCGCGGCAAGGCGGTTCCCACACCCGATCGGCTTCGGGCCGAGCGCTTCAACCGGGACATGGCCAAGCGGGAGGCGGGAAATTTCTATTGGGGTTTTATCTCGCTCGGCTACCACGAGCGCATGGCGATCTATGCACTCTATAATTTTGCGCGCCAGGTCGACGACGAAGCCGATACGGTCGGCCTGGATAACCTGCCGGCGCGCCTGGCCCTCCATCGCGAGCGCATCTCGCTAGCGGTCCGCGGAAAGTACGGCGACGACCCGATTCTGCGCGTTCTCTCCGAAGCGATCGCGCGCTACGCCATTCCCGAATCGGAGCTGCAGATGCTCGTCGACGGGGTCGAGATGGATTTCACCCGCTCGCGCTACGAAACGTTCGAGGAGCTGCTCGACTACTGCAATCTCGTGGCCTCGGTCGTTGGGCGGATGTGCGTGCGCATCTTCGGCTTTACCGATCCGATCGCGCTCGAGCGGGCCGACGACCTCGGCCTCGCACTGCAGCTCACCAACATTTTGCGCGACGTCCGTGAGGATGCCGTCGACATGCAGCGCGTCTATCTCCCGCAGAAGGATCTCGCGCAGTTCGGTATTCCCGAATCGGCCTTACTCGACGGCGAGAGCTACCCCGGCTGGCCGGCGCTGATCGCGCTGCAGGTCGAGCGCGCCCGAAAGTATTTCGCCACCGGTTACGAGGTGCTGCGCTACATCCCGCGCCGTCCGGGCGCCTGCGTGCAGACGATGGCCGGCATCTACGAAGAGCTTCTCAAAAAGATCGAGCGCGATCCCGGTCTGCCCTTGCGCGCTCGCGCGGCCCTCTCCAAGAGCGAGAAGCTGCGCGTCGTCGTGAGGTCGTGGCTATCGAGCGCGTAGCGGTCGTCGGTGCCGGGCTCGCCGGACTCGCGGCGGCCCTTGATTTGAAGGATGCCGGGCTTGCGGTCGAGCTCTTCGAACGTAGCCGGCTTCTTGGCGGCCGCGCGACCTCGTTTGAGATCGACGGCATCGAAGTCGACAACGGCCAGCACGTCTTCTTGGCCTGCTGCGACGACTTCATCGAGTTCGCCGCGCGCGTCGGCATGGAGGGGGAGCTGCATCTGCAGGAGCGCTTCGAGGCGACGATCCTCTCGCGCGACGGGCGCGTCGGCCATCTCGTAACCGGCGCGCTGCCGGCGCCGCTGCACCTGCTGCCGTCGTTTGCCGGCTACACGCATCTCACGCTGCGCGAGAAGGCGAGCATCGGGCGCGCGCTGCTCGCGGCGATGACGCAGCGCGATCGCGACGAGACGTTCGAGGCGTGGCTGGAGCGCAACCATCAAGGGGCGGGCGAACGGCGGGCGTTCTGGGATCCGTTCTTCATCCCCGCACTCAACGCACCATTCGATCGCGTCGGCGCCGCCGACGCGATGTTCGTGTTGCGCACCGCGTTCTTGAAGGATCCCGCCGCCGCGCGCTTCGGTTTCTCGGAGGTGCCGCTCGCGCATCTCGCCGCCGCCGCCGCGCAATCGCTCGATGCGGTCCATCTTTCGACATCGGTGCTCTCGATCGAGCCGAAGGACGATTCCGTCACGCTGCGCACACCGGAGGAAGCGTTGGATTTCGACGCCGTCGTCTTGGCGGTGCCGCCGCGGCAAGTGGAGCGGATGCTCGGCGACGCGGCGCGTTACGAGGTCGCCAACCTCGACGCCTACGATCCCTATCCGATCATCGACGTACACCTCTGGCACGACGGCGAAAGCATCGGCATCGACTTTGCGGCGGCGCTCGAATCGCCGCTGCAGTGGATCTTCGAAAAGAAGCCGGGCTACTTGTGCTGCAGCTTCAGCTCCGCCGAAGAGTACGTCAAGAAACCGACCGGTGAACTCGAAGCGCTCGCGTGGAGCGAGACGCAGGCCTTTCTCCCCGAACTCAAAGATGCCAAACTCGTCCGCAGCGCCGTCACGCGCAACCCCGAAGCCACCTGGCTTCCGAAGATCCACCGAGCGCGCACCAAACAAAAGACGTCGCACCCGCGCCTCGCAATCGCGGGCGCCTGGACGGATACCGGCTGGCCCGACACGATGGAATCCGCCGTCCGCAGCGGCAAACTCGCCGCCAAACTCATAACCTCTACCGCCTCCCACGAACCCTTCGATGTTTTATCCGATCGAAGTCTTGCGCCGGCAGAGGAGCCTTTGGAGAAATCGTCAGGGCCGCCGTTAGTGATTCAAGCGCCGACTGTGACGGATGCCGCTCATGTCGGACGAGGACCGTCTGACCGAGCGCCGGAGCAGGATGCGGAAGGCGCGAGGCAGTCGATAGGAGGGCCACACGGATGTGGCCCGACGAATGTGTCCGAG
>DASXFZ010000049.1 GCA_036489315.1 Candidatus Cybelea sp. | reverse complement strand
CGCGTATTAGTGCGTTGATGCATCGGGCTGCTGCGCTAGGGCTTGGCGACGATCGCCGGCTCGAAGAGACCGGCAAGTGAGGAGAGCACTGGGAAGCGCGGCTTCGTTCGGGCTACGCGCGGAGCTTCGACGCGTACCACGGCGAATTGCTGCGGTTCCCGCATTCCCAAGCGCGCTGCGAGCTGCGCCAGCCGGTCGTCGGAGCGCAGCGCCGCGATGCGATCGTCGAGGCGAAGCGTCTCTTCTAACAACGCCTCGCGCTTGGCTTGTGCGCGCGCGACCGCGTAGCTGCGGCCGGTCAGGCTCGAGGTCAGAACGACGTAGCCCATGAGCAGCGCCAGCACGCAGAGCAAAATGCCGAAGATTCGCCCGACGGTCGCGTGGCGAGCGCGCGAGGCGCGAACCTTTCTTCGCTGCGTCGCGGCGCGGACGGTACGCGGCTTGGTATGGTGTGGACGCTGCTCGAGCGTGCGTGAAGCGATCATCTCTTAGCTTGCCTTCTTTTGGGCGGCGCGCAGCTTGGCGCTGCGGGAGCGGGGATTATCGCGGAGTTCGGATTCATCGGGACGCAGCGGCCGCCGCGTGACGACTTCCAGACGCTCGTCGTCGCGGAACGTTCGCTTCACGATGCGGTCTTCGAGTGAGTGAAAGCTGATCGCCACGACGCGGCCGCCGGCGCGAAGCCGTCCGATGGCTGCGCCGAGCCCGTCGCGCAACGCGTCGAGCTCGTCGTTGACGGCGATGCGCAACGCTTGAAAAACTCGGGTAGCCGGATGTATTCGCTCGCGCCTTCCCGGTTGCTGGACAACGCCGGCGACCAGCGCGGCAAACTCGGAGGTCGTGCTCGGCAACGCACCGCTCGCGCGGCGGCTGACGATCGCGCGCGCAATGCGGCGCGCGGCGCGTTCCTCCCCGTACTGAAAGAAGATGTCGGCCAGGTCACGCTCGCTGGCCGTAGCGAGAACCTCGTAGGCGCTGCGCCCCAGCGCCGGATTCATCCGCATGTCGATGGGGGCGAAAGCGTTGAGCGAGAATCCGCGACCCGGATCGTCAAACTGCATCGACGAGACTCCCAAATCGAAGAGAACGCCGTCCACCAGTCCGATCGCGCAGCGATCGAGCACCGAATCGAGTTCGCGAAAGTTCGCGCGGACGAAGGTCAGGCGAGCATCGCCGGCCGCCTCCGCCAAACGGGCGACGCGCGGATCCGTATCGAGTGCCACTACGCGTCCCTCGGAGAGCCTCGCGAGCATCGCACGGGTGTGGCCACCGGCACCGAACGTTGCGTCTACGTAGATACCGCCGGGACGAATCTGGAGCAGATCCACGGCCGGCGCAAGCAGGACGGAAACGTGATCTAGCATCTCTTCGCCACATCATCCGATCCTAGAGCCCGAGCTCGCCCATAAAATCGGGGGTGGCGCCGGCCGGAGGCTTATCGAATGAGTATCGTTCCTTCGCCCAGATCTCGATGCGCGTCAGCACGCCGACCGAGACGATTTGCCGTTCGATACCGGCATATCCACGCAACAGCGCCGGGACGACGACGCGGCCCTGGTTATCGCACGCGACCTCTTCGCTGTGCGCAAAAAGATAGCGCACGAACTGCCGATAGCTCTCGTCCTTACGCGGCACCGCTTCGAGCCGCTCGCAAAACTCGATCCAGGTCGCGCTGGGATAGAGGGCGAGGCACGGATCCGGATCGGCGATGGTCAGGACGAACTCGGAGCCGAGACGCTCGCGAAAGCGGGCAGGCACGATCAACCGGCCCTTGTTGTCAAGGGCGTGCTGCTCCGAGCCCGCAAAACGCGGCAATCCGGCGTGCACAAATTCCTCCGTGAAGCACCACTTGGCACTACTTCACACCACTATACGCCCCTACTTTCCCCCAAGCAAGGGATTTGCGGCTGTGGCGTTCGCGGATTTTTCCCAAGACGAACACGCGTTCGTAATGAATGGATGCAAGTCTTCACTCGCTTCAGCACTCTATCAGGTGGAGTGCTAAGCGAAACAGCAGCGCCCTTTCCGGCTAGCCCGACTTTGACCAGGGCTATCAGATCGAGATCCCGCTTCCGGGATTCCGCTCTGAGGACGTCGAGGTTACCTATCGGGACGACGTGATCGCGGTCAATGCGAAAGGGGAACGCCGTTCGTTCTCGCGTTCGTTTACCGTTCCCGAGGATGTCGACCCGACAAGATCGAGGCAAAGGTTGCCGACGGCATGCTCGCGCTCAAGCTCGCGCGCCGTCCCGAGGCTCAGCCTCGCCGCATCGCAGTCAACTAGAGGCTGCGGCTATGCGAGGAGGTACTCGATGTCTGATGACGCGGTCGGATAGCCGAAAAGCACGTCCTTGAGATCCGCCGCGCGCACCTGCGCGCGAATCGCCAGCGAAAAGACATTGATGAGTTCCTCGGTATGCGGCCCCAGCAGGTGCGCTCCGAGAATCAACCCGCTCTCCTCATCGATGAGAACGCGGTAGGCCGAAGAGCGCGCCCGCACCCGTCTCGACGAATACCACTGCGTCGAGTCTCCCTCGCGAACCACGAACGGCACGCCTTTACGGCGTGCCTGATCGCTGCTCAAGCCGGTCGATCCTAAGGATGGAATCGTGTAGACGATGCTCGTCAGCCCGGTAAAATCGGCGGTGTGCCGATTGCCTTCCAAAAGGTTACGCGCGACGACGTCGCCTTCGAGTGCCGCGGTCGGCGTCAACGGGAGGCCGCCGCCGTCGGCGGAGTCGCCGGCAGCATAGACGGCCGGGTTGCTCCGGCTTTGCAGAAACTCGTTGACCGCGACGCCGCGCGGCGTACGTTCGACGTTTCCCTTTTCGAGCGAGAGATCGTCGAGGTCCGCCACTCGCCCGGCGGCATGCACGACGAGATCGCAGCCTAACGTCAAGGGGGCGCCGTTCGCGCGCCCGGCGACGCGGAAGGCTGCCCCGTCCTTCTCGACGGAGTCGACTTCGACGTTGACGCGAACGTCGATCCCGATGGTCCGGCTCACGTCGACGATACGATCGACCAATGCCGGCTCGAAGCCGGTCAAAACGCGAGGCCCGCGCTGCAAGATGACCGGCGACGCGCCCGCACGAGCGGCGAGGTGCGCGAACTCGAACGCGATGTAACCGCCGCCGACGAAACAGATCCGCTTCGGGAGCTCCGCAAGATCGAGAAACTCGGCGCTGTCGATCAAGTATTGCGCGCCGGCGAGGTCCAACGTTGCCGGCCGCGCGCCGGTAGCGAGCAGGATGTTCTGCGCTTTCACGATCCGTCCGTCGATCGAAAGGCTGTCGGGCGCCGCGAAGCGGGCCGTACCGTGATACATCGTCACGCCGCACTGGGCGAACTGCGCTTCGCGCTGCGCCGGAGCGGGTTGCGTAAAGGTCTGCTTGAAACGCATCAGATCGGCCCACACGATGCTGCTCGTTCCGCCGATTCCGCTGCCTCGCATGCGCTCGTTCCTATCGAGCAGCTCGGCTACGCCGACGAGTACCTTTTTCGGATCGCAGCCGCGCAGCACGCACGTCCCGCCGTAGGGCAGCTCGTCGACGATCGCAACGCGCCGGCCGGCTCGGGCGTAACGCAGGGCGGCGGTCGTTCCCGCGCTCCCCGTGCCTACGACGAGGAGATCGACGGGGTCGCCGGCAGCGGCACTCACGCCTCAGCGAACCTCAAGGCGCCGCCGATATGATCGCTCGCATAAACCACCCTTTTTGCACGGTCGTAAGGAGAGGATTATCGTGGCTTGCTCGTTATCTTTCCCGCGGCCTGCCTGCAAGGCGTGACCGCGCAATGAGAAGAATGGCGGTGCGATGACTCGAGTTCTCGGAGTCTGTGGCCTTGTAGCGCTGCTCTGCGGCTGCGCTGGGGGAGGCTACCTTCCGTCTGCCCCGCATTCGCTGGATCCGGGGACCCTCAACGCGCTGGTGAGCGGCGCCGCCCAGGCCAACGGCGTCCCGGCCGGCCTGGTGCGAGCCGTCGTCATGGCCGAATCGGCTGGAAACCCGTCCGCCGTCAGCGTGGCCGGAGCCCAGGGCCTGATGCAGCTGATGCCCGGCACCGCCGCCGGTTGCGGAATCGGCAACCCGTTCGACCCAACCCAAAACGTTTCGTGCGGTACGAGTTATCTTCGCTCGCTGCTGAATCGCTATCACGACAACGTCACCCTTGCCGTCGCCGCATATAACGCGGGCCCTGGAGCGGTAGATCACTACCGCGGCGTGCCTCCATATGCCGAGACGCAAGCGTACGTCGTGCGCGTGCTTAACGCGTACAACAGTTACTAGCCGGCTGGCCCGCGCCGTGATGCGCAGAGCCGATCGTTCGCAATGACGACCCTCACCCAGCACCAGCCGCTTCCGCGCGTAAGAGCTCCGCTCTTGCGCCTGCCGTCGATCCTCGATAGCTATATGCTGCGGGAAATGGTCAGCCCGTTCATGTTTGCGTTCGGGGCGTTTCTGCTCTTCTGGGCGCTCAATATTTTCTTCCTCGCCGCTGACTACATCATCAACCAGCACGCGCCGTTCTTTCTCGTACTGCGCTTCGTGATATTCCGCGTGCCGCAGGCGATTCCGATGGCCTTTCCCTTCGCCTGTCTCTTCGCAGCGCTGCTCGCGATGGGGCGCCTCATGGGCGACAACGAGGTAACGGCGATGCGCACCGCCGGCATCTCCGTCATGCGCATCGCGCTCTCGCCGCTGCTCTTCGGCGTCGCGATGTTCTTGATTGCCTATTTGATGAACGAGTACGTCGCCCCGGCCTCGGTCGACCTGTCGACGCGCACCTTCTATCAAATCATCTACCATACGGACTCGCTGCCGGTCGAACCGCAATTCTTCCGTAAGGACCCCGACACGGGCAATACCTTCTACGTCGGGCAGGTCGGCCCGGACAACAAGACGATGCTCGACGTGCAGATCTTCAAACCCGCAAAGTACGGGCCGTGGAACGAGACGCTGCAGGCGCGCAACGCGAGTGTCCAGGGTACCTCGCTGTTGCTGCGCGACGTGATCGACACGCGCTACAACACCGACGGCTTTCTCACCAATCAGCAACGCGTAAAGAGCGTGTCGATCGGCCTTCCACTTGGGGAGACGGCCTCGCAGTTCGTCAGCCAAGTCAACAACGATCCGTGGACGATGAGCAGCAAGTCGCTTCGCACGCAGGTCAACGCGCTGCAGGCCCAGGGAATCGGCGGTACGGCGATGGGCAACCTGCAAATCAATCTGGCCGATAAGCTCGCGTGGCCTTTTGCCTGCTTCGTCGGCGTCGTAATTG
Source organism: Candidatus Cybelea sp. (assembly GCA_036489315.1). Taxonomy (NCBI): domain Bacteria; kingdom Bacillati; phylum Vulcanimicrobiota; class Vulcanimicrobiia; order Vulcanimicrobiales; family Vulcanimicrobiaceae; genus Candidatus Cybelea; species Candidatus Cybelea sp. Next base: position 1,717 of record DASXFZ010000049.1, on the reverse strand, counting down.
CGCTTCCTCTCGCGCTGCGCTTTGGAAAGAGGGGAAAAACGCTCGGCATCGCGCTGGCGGTCATTTCATTCTTTGCGTATTATCTCATGACGTCGGCTTGCTCGGCCTTCGGCAGAAACGGGGCCATCAACCCGTTCGTCGCCGCGTGGCTTCCGAACATCATCATGGGAGCTGCGGGCACCGTTCTACTTTGGCTGGAAGAGCGCTGACGTCGTGCTCTGCGGGACTCTGGGACGACGCGGCCTAGCCGCAGCAGCCGTACTCGCCGCATATCTGAGCGGCGCCTCTCCACTCTGGGCCCAGGCCGCGAGCGACGACGCCGCGCAGCAGCAGCTCGCCCTACTCCTCTTCAATACGCAGAGCTGCGCACAGCACTACTCGGCGGCTCCGGCGCAGAGCGTCGCGCAGGTCTCTACCCCGGCGCCCGTCACGACCCCGGCGCCCGCGCAGACGAACGCCCCGCCCTCGACGCCCGGTCCGCCCAACATCTTGCCGGGCGTCGGCAACGGCACCTACACGCTTAGTCCGACACCCAAGCCGATTCCGGGTCAGACGCCTGCGGTGACGCCGCCGCCGATTCCGGGGGCGACCCCGAATCCGACGTCCTCAATCGGCCCGATCTTCCTGATCCGCGGCGGCGAGACGCCGCCGCCGATTCCTCCCGCAGGCCAAGCGACACCGATGCCGACCGCGGCGCCCACCGGGGCACCGACGCTCGGCCCCGGCTACCTAGCCGTGATCTCCGATTCGTGGAGCGGCAACCGCGCGCGCGGTAAGCCCAGCGACGCGATCGGCAACGTGCATATTTACTACGGCGATGAAGAGATCGTCGGCGAACACGCCCATTTCGACGGCGTTCGAACGATTACGATCACCGGACATCCGTTTCTCGTCAACCACGAGCACGATTCCGTGCTCACGGCCGACGTTATCGTCTTCGACACGGTCCAGCAGACCGCGAAGCTCACCAACGGCCACGGCGCAAGCGACGAAGGCGTTCAACGCGGGCTCGTTCATTTTCAGGCCGACGACCTGCACACCAATCCGGACGGCACCGCGACCGGCCTCGATCCGTACGTTACGACGTGCGAGAATCCGCGCGGCGGCTACCACATCACCGGCAAGGATATGGAGGTTGTTCCCGGCGACCGCATCGTGATTCACAAAGCCGTCCTGTGGCTGGGAGCCGCCGCGGTCTTCTATCTGCCGCTGCTGATCATTCCGCTGCGCAGCCTCGAGAACCAGCGCGGCCGCGCTCACTGGTTCCCCGAGGTCGGTTACGACTCGTACGAAGGCGCCTGGATCAAGATCCAAATTCCCTTCGGGAAAGACCAGTACTATTACGGGTACTACATCGTGAATTATTTCACGCAGGAAGGGCTTGGCCTCGGATACGTCGGTTTCTATTCGAGCAAGCGCGGTCGCCGCAGCGTCAGCGTCAATCTCTACACGATCAACAACCGTCAACAAGGTGGAACGCAGACGAACCTTGCGCTACAGGAGCAAGAGAATTTTTCTTCGCATCTCAAAGGCAACTTTCAGTTCTCGTACCAATCCAATTACGGCCCGCTGGTAAGCATTCCGCCCAACGAGTCGATCAGCGCCGCTATCACCCACCAAACGACGAACAGCTCGCAGAACTACAGCCTTACGCACAGCTCGGTAGGCGGCCAATCCAGCAGTGACGCTTTTACGTTTACCGACACGCGCCAGTTCA